>DAISWT010000120.1:699-7691 GCA_036826235.1 Acidobacteriota bacterium
ACGAAGCGAGCGCCCTGCCGCGTCGTCGCGTACACCTTCGCCGCCAGCCGCCCCCACACGTCCGAGCCCGCCGCCAGCGCGTGCAGCACCGCGCCCCGGACGGTCGCCCGCGCCCGCGGCCGGTTGTCCGCGCGGCCATCCGCCCACTGGCGGAACGCCTGCTCAACGGCCTCGACGCACGCCTCCATGGTCAGAAGCCGTCCCACGTCCTGTTCCGTCAGATAGAGCGCCATGGCGGCACGATGTTAGCCCAGGTCCGGCGAATCGCGCCGCTCCCCGGTCCGGCGCGCTCTATTTCCCGGCAACGTCTCAGCGTGATGGATGTGGTCGAACGATGCAACTTGCGCCGGCGGCACGGCATTCCCTCCAATGCACCTGAGATCACCCCTGGCCTCCGTCGCGCTCGTGTCCCGGCGGCCGCCGCATGCCACTCGGCGCCCCACGAGGGGGCGCCGTCCCTTTTTTTCGGGTTATCGCCCATGATACCCACCGGCTACGGCGGCGGCGCTCTCGACGTGACGATTCAGGTCATGCCCGCAGATTCCATCGCTTCGGAGTTCCGATTGAACTGGCAGGACCCGCTCATCTCCGATTACCCGCTCCAGGTTGCCGGCTCGGAGAGCGGGATCGAGGCCCGGCTCACCCTCGAGCTGGATGCAGGCGGCCGCATTCTGTACTCCAAGCTGAAGATCGAGAGAGTCTTCCCGGGCGGCGGGGACGTCATCCTCGAACGAGATTGGGAACCACGATCCGCGGGCAGGCCGGGGTATTATCTCGTCCCGGGAACTCCCGTTCGGCATAGCGGCCGGTCCCACGCATGTCGGAGGGCACCGGGAGAACACGTACGACGTCTATGAATTGTTCGATGTGTTCCGCATTGACAAGGTGGGCGGCACCGTTCGGGGCCCGGGCGACGTGAGGGCTCGTGCCGCCCTCCGGACGACAGGGCCGGAACGCAACGGGGAGATTCCAGCCGCGATCCATCTCGGTCGCGAGGGGCTCCGTTGACGACCGCCGGGATCATTGGGGGCATCGGACCGGAGTCGACCCAGGAGTATTACCGCCTGATCGTCGCATCGTATCGCCGGCGGAAAGGGGATGGCAGTTATCCTCGGTTCATCGTCAACAGCATCGATCTGAAGACCGTCCTGGATTTGATGGGGGCAAACAGGCTGGCTGAGCTGGCCGATCACCTGCTGGTGGAATTGCGCAGGCTGGAACGCGCGGGTGCTGATTTCGGCGCGCTCGCCGCCAACACGCCGCACATCGTGTTCGATTCGCTTCGCCGGGAATCACCGATTCCGTTGATCAGCATCGTGGAGGTCACCCGGCAGGCGGCCGAACAGCTCGGGTTGAAGCGCATCGGGTTGTTCGGCACCCGGTACACGATGCAGGGTCGTTTCTATCCCGAGGTGTTCGACCCTGCGGGGATCACCCTGGTGGTTCCCGAGGCCGGGGAGCAGGATTACATCCACGAGAAATACATGAGCGAGCTGGTGAACGGCGTGTTCCTGCCGGACACCCGGCAGGGTCTCATGAACATCGTGGAGCGCATGAGGGCGCGGGAAGGCATCGAGGGCGTGATCCTGGGGGGGACCGAGCTTCCCTTGATCCTGCGGGATGTCGAGGACGGGGGGGTTCCATTCCTGGACACGACCAGACTGCATGTCGAGCAGATCGTCGCGCGGCTCCTGTCGTAGACGCTGTCCCGCGACGGCGTGGGTCGTGCTCGTGTGCTAATGTGAGATCAATGACGCTCGCCATCGGCGCCATGCGACCGGAGGACTGGGACCAGGTGCGCTCCATCTACCGGGAGGGGATCGCCACGGGGCACGCCACCTTCGAGACCGACGCCCCGTCGCGGGAGAACTGGGGCGGGGCGCACCTGAAGGAGGCGCGGCTGGTGGCGCGGGACGGCGACGCCGTCCTGGGATGGGCCGCGCTCAGCCCGGTATCGAGCCGGTGCGTCTACGCCGGCGTCGCCGAGGTCAGCGTCTACGTCGCGGCCGGAGCCCGCGGGCGCGGCGTCGGGAGGGCCCTGCTGCGCGAGTTGATCGCCGCGTCGGAGCGCCAGGGGATCTGGACGCTGCAGGCCGGCGTCTTCCCGGAGAACCGAGCCAGCCTGGAGCTGCACCGCCGGTGCGGCTTCCGCGAGGTCGGGCGGCGCGAGCGGCTCGGAAGGCTGGGCGGCGTCTGGCGCGACGTCATCCTGCTCGAGCGCCGGAGCCCGACGGTGGGGACGACCTGAGGCTCCAGGCCCGTAAGGTGAAGAGTCTTCCACAGGGAGGAGCAGCCGATGAACCATCTCATGGGATGGATGAGTCTGGGGCTGGTGCTGGCGATGACGGCGACCTCGGCCGCCCAGCCGCAGTCGAAGCGCGACCCCGCGGGTGGCAAGAAGGAGTTCAGGGTGACCTGGCTCGGTCACGCCGCCTTCGAAGTGGTGTCGGCGGGCGGGACCAGGCTGCTCATCGATCCGTTCCTGACCAAGAACCCGGCGACCCCCGAGGCCTTCAGGGACCTGGCGCGCTACAAGGTGGACGCGATCCTGGTCAGCCACTCGCATTCCGATCATTCGGGCGACGCGGTGGACATCGCCAAGGCGAGCGGGGCCCCGGTGATCGGGGCGTTCGATTACGTCTCGGGTCTCGGGCTTCCGGAGAAGCAGGTGATGGGGGGCAACGTCGGCGGCACCTTCGCGGTCGGCGACCTGAAGGTGCACCTGGTCCCGGCGATGCACTCCAGCGATCCGGGCGGCCGGCCGCTGGGATTCGTCGTGACGTTCGGGGACGGCAGGACGCTTTACCACACCGGCGACACCTGGATCTTCGGCGACATGGCGCTCATCCAGGAGGTGTTCCGTCCCAGCGTGATCCTGCTGAACGTCGGCGGGGGCCCCTACACGGAAGACCCGAAGACCGCGGTGCTGGCGATCCGCAAGTACTTCAATCCGGAGACGATCGTGCCGATGCACTTCGCCACCTTCCCGGGTCTGGCGACGGAGGCGGAGGTGCGGGCGGCGTTCAGGGAGGACAGGCGGCTCCAGGTCCTGAAGCCGGGGGAGACGAAGACGTTCTAGTTGCGGTTCTTGCTCCAGCGGTCGTGGGTGATGCCGTGCTTGTGGACCTTGTAGTTCATCACCCGGCTGCTGATGCCGAGGATCTTGGCCGCTTCCTTCTGGATCCAGTTGCTGCGCTTGAGGGCCTCGAGGAGCGCGCTCTTCTCGAGCGCTTCGAGATTCAGCAGGTCGACCGCCAGGGCCGGCGTCATGCCGAGGGTGTGCTCGCGATCGAGCAGGGTGAGGTCGGCGGGACGGATGGTGTCCCCTTCGCACATCAGAACCGCACGCTCGATCGTGTTCTCGAGCTCCCGCACGTTCCCCGGCCAGCGATACTCCTGCAGTCGCCGCACCGCCTCGGCCGAAAAGCCGGTCACGCGGCGGCGCAGCTCGCGGGCGAAGAGCTTCAGAAAGTACTCGGCGAGCGGCTGGATGTCCTCGACGCGCTCGCGCAGCGCCGGGACCCCGACGGTCACGACGTTCAGCCGGTAGTACAGGTCCTCGCGGAACCGGCCTTCCTTGATGGCCGTCTCCAGGTTGATGTTCGTCGCGGCGACGATCCGCACGTCCACCTTGATCGTGCGGCTGCCGCCCAGGCGCTCGAACTCCTGGTTCTGGATGGCGCGCAGCACCTTGGCCTGCGTGTTGGCGCTCATGTTCCCCACTTCGTCCAGGAACAGGGTGCCGTCGTTGGCCATCTCGAAGCGGCCGATGCGCATCTGGTCCGCGCCGGTGAAAGCCCCTTTCTCGTGGCCGAACAGCTCGCTCTCAAGCAGGTTGTCGGGCAGCG
The DNA here is from genome assembly GCA_036826235.1 of Acidobacteriota bacterium. GTDB lineage: Bacteria > Acidobacteriota > Polarisedimenticolia > Gp22-AA2 > Gp22-AA2 > Gp22-AA3. Next base: position 4,548 of record DAISWT010000120.1, read on the forward strand.
AGGCGCAGTTCATGCGCACGAAGGCGGCATCGTGCCGAGGCGAGTTGCGATGGATCGCCTCGGCGACCCGCTCCTTGCCGGTGCCGGTCTCGCCCTGGATCAGGACGGTGGCGTTGGAGGCGGCCACCTTGTCAATCACCTTGAAGATGTCGCGCATCGTCGGGGAGTTGCCGATCAGGCCGTAGCGATCGGAAGGATCGGCGAGCGGCTCGGTCATCGAGGCCATGCGAACCACCATTCTCTGGTGCTCCATGGCCCTCTGGACCTTCATCTCGATGGTCTCGAGCGACAGCGGCTTCTGCAGATAATCGAAGGCGCCCGACTTCATCGCCTCGACGGCCCCGGAGCCGTTCTCGCCGGTGACGATGACCAGGGTGCCGGCGTTGGTCGAGCGCGCCTTGCGAAGGATCTCCAGACCGTCCGCCCCGCCGACGCGATGTCCGGCGATCACCAGGTCAAACACCTGCTTCTCGATCTTCTCGAGGGCGTCTTTCCCGGTCTGGGCGACCTGGACCTTGTATCCGCTGCGGCTCATCGACTGGACGAGGCCGTCGCGCAGGGACCTGTCGTCCTCGGCAACCAGGATGTTCTTCATTCCTCCGGCTCCTCCGCGCGGATCGTGCTGGAAAACACGCTCGATACAACGGGTTAATATAAATTTCGATGATCGAGAGTCAAGGAAAGCGCGTGCATTTTTCACGACGCAGCGCCGTCCGCATCGAGCCCGCCCCCCGGTTCTCGTCAGGCGATTGACGCCGGTCTCAAGGGATGCGTGTACACGCACTTCCGCGCCTCGGGGGCGCGCCGGCCGGCGTGAGCCCGGCGCGCGTGGCGGCGCTGGTGATTCAGCGCCGTTCGGGGAGAAACAGCGCCAGGAAGCGCTCGATCCCGGCAAAGGCAGCGCGGGCGGCGCGCCCGAGGCGGCCGATATCGTGGCCCGGCTCGTGCGCCGCCGGAAGGACCGGCCGCAGGAGGCGGGACACGCCGTAAGTCACCTGATAGAAGCGGGCCAGGACGTCCGGCTCGAGGGAGACCACGCGCTCCAGGCCCTTCTTCCGTCCCGGGATCTCGACCGCCACGACCTTCGCGATCACCGCGGAGGGATCGACCCGCTCGCGCAGGCGGTTGTAGTCGCCGCGGAACACGAATCGTTGCGCCCCGCGCGGCCCCTCCTTCCAGACCAGCCGGTGGATGGTCAGGTAGCTGCCGCCCCGGAATACCGCGATCTCGCCGACCCTCAGGTCGGCGCCCTTCACCGGCCTCAGATAGACGCGCCAACCCATCTGCAGCGTCGGGTGCATGCTGGTGCCGTTCACCGAGATGACGGCGGACCCCGAGCGGCCCAGGGATTCGGCCAGAAGCTCGGCCGTGATCGCGTCATCGCTCAGGTTCAGTTTCATGACGGGCCGCCGCAGCGTCACAGCACGCGGAAGGAGACTTCCTCGGTGGAGCTCTGCTCGCTCAGGTTGTCGGTCACCTGCACGCGCAGACGATAGGTGGCGCGCGGCCAGTCCTTGAGCGGGAACGTGTACCCCTGCACCTGGGTCCGCTGGCGGGTGAGGTGGATCGGCTTGCCGAGCGGCGTGAACACCAGGCCGCTCGGGCCGGTCTCCTGGGCCACGTAGAACTGGTACTGGACGTCGAGGTCGGGACGCCCGTCGATCGGGTCGGTCGCCGGGCCGTAGATCTGGTAATAGAAGGCGAACTCTTCGCCATTGTGGAAGACGTCGTCGGGACGGGGCAAGACGCGGAGGTTTCCGAGAATGAAGGGCCTGGTGTACCCGGCGCTCGTCCCGTCGACGCGCTCGAGTCGGCTGGCGAGCGTGATGCTGCTGAGCATGAAGCGGGTGTCGTGGAAGTCGGGCACCTCCACGTTCTCCTTGAACGAGTAAACCTGGTCGACCGAGTGGTCCGCGACACCGTAGTACGCCGTGTACGGGCCCGGCCTGACCGCCATGCCGCCCTGAAACAGGAGGTAGCCGGCGGAGTCGCGCACCGGTCCTCCTTCGCCGGCGCGCAGACCGGTCGCCCCCGCGAAGTCGTATGACGGCATGTCCGGCCGCGCTCCAACCAGCCGGGCGACGACGTCGAAGCGCTCGCGCGGCCCGCCGGGTTCCTCCCCCGGCGCCGCCGCGGTCTCGTCACCGCCCGCGGGGGTGCCGGCGGCGAGAAAATCGGTCTTCGCTCCGAGGGTCAGGACCGTGAACGTGTTCCCGTCCCCCGAGCGGAAGAAATCGCGGTGGGTTCGAAACGGACCGGAGCTGAACACGGTGCGGGCGCTGACGGTGGTGTCGGGGACCTTCTTCTGCTGCGGCAGGCTCTTCATCTGCATGGCCTGGTTCTGGAAAGCGATGCCGAGCTCCGTCTCGAAGCCTCTGAACAGCACCTTGTTGGAAAGGTGGTACTCACCCGTCTCGTCCCTGTCGAAGCGAAGGACCGGAAGGGAATCAAACCCGACGCCGGCGGGATTGCTGCGGTACGTCCAGGTGATCGTCTCCGGACCGATGTCGTTGCCCTCCTGCCTCTGCTCGAAGTCGTCCGGCGGGCCGAGCAGGATGAAAATCTTGCCACGGTCGGTCTTCCAGCCCGGCTTCGTGGAGTCGGTGAAGACGTAGTCCGCCTGAACCACGCGGGCGTAAAACAGCGTGCGGTACTCGTTCTCGGGGGTCGTTGCATCCGGGTCGCGGCTGGCCCAGAACCGTCTGATGAACTCGGCGCGCTCCTCGTCGGTTTTCAGCAGGCGGAAGGCGTCGTCCTCGTCCTTGGTGAGAAGGTAGCGCACCGGCCCTTCGCGCCAGCGTTCGGTCGGCGCGTCGAAGTCGATGCTCCGGCGGGCCGGGTGCTTGGCAGGCCGCCGGTGCGTCTCGGTGTCCCCGGGAGCCCCACGAATGCCCGCAGGCGGCGGCCCGCCGTGAACGCCACCCGCGACGGCGAGCAGCGTCCCCGCCAGGATGCCGGGAAGGAGGCCGCGCATGAGTCACTCCGCACGATGTCCGGTGCGCGCCATGTTAGATCGGTCATCGCCCGAGGTTCAAGGGTGGCGGGCGGGAACGCGGCGACGGCATCGACTCCACGCCGCCGCGGCTGCAGGGCATCACGCTCGGGACGGCCTGAGCCGGAGGCGGCCCCTACGAGCTCTTGGCG
>DAISWT010000121.1:0-1387 GCA_036826235.1 Acidobacteriota bacterium
CGCTGCAGATCCTGCTCGCGCAGCACCTGCTCGGTGACGTCGTCGACGGTGATCACCCGGCCGCGCGGCTTCCCGGCCGGGTCGCGCAGGGCCGACTGCGTCAGGTTGACGACCAGCCGCCGTCCATCCCGGGTCCGCAGGGACGAGCGATAGACCTTGATCCCCCCGTCGGGGAGGACGTCGCCAGGGACCGGCACCGCGGGGTCGTTGGCCAGGGTAAAGACGCCGGCGGGCATGACCTGCGACAGGGACTGACCGAGGATCTGGCCGCGGCCGGCTCCGTAGAGCACCTCGAATGCGCCATTGACATTCACCACCCGTCCGTCGGAGTCGGTGACCAGGATACCGACGCGGCTGCTCTCCAGAATGCTCTCGTTGAACTCGCGGAGAGCCTCGACTTCCAGCACCTTTTCCTGGACCGCGCTGTACAGCCTCGCCCCCTCGAAGGCGACGGCGGCGTGCCGGCATAGGGAAATCAGAAGCTGCAGATCCTCGCTGGTGAGCGGCTCCCCGCCACGCGGTGTCCCGGCCCCCAGGACCGCCACGGTCTCTCCCTCGACCGTCATCGGCAGGAGATACTCCACCCCCAGCGTGTCGAGCAGGAAGGCCCCGGTGTCCGTTTCGCCGGCCCCGGGGTGGTCCCGCAGCGACAGGTAGTCGACGTTGACGAGCATCTTCAGGAGCGGGTCTTCGGGATCGAGCGCCCGGGCCGGCGGATCGCTGACCAGCCGGCGCCCGAGAGGCTCCCGCACGAACACGTGCGCGCCTTCCAGGTTGAAAGTCCTCTCGACCCGGCCGAGGAACTTCCCGCGCAGCGCCGGCAGGCTCAGCTCGCGGTTGAGCGCATCACTGAACTCGTTCAGGGTGCGGCGGTAGTCGTACCGCTCGCGGTAGAAGAATTGATCGACCACGCTCTTCAGGCGCCTGTGGATCCGCGGGTAGAAGATCGCCATCAGGAACGTCGCCAGGATGAGGGCCAGGTTGAGCCCGCGCGGGGTGATCTCACCGGTGGCCCGGTCCATGACCACATAGCAGGCGGCGTAAGTCGCGCCCGCGGTCAAGAGCAGGCCGATCGCCACAATGCCTCGCTTGAGGAAGATATCCAGATCCAGGAGGCGGTAACGGACGATCGCCGCGGCGAAGGCCAGCGGGATCACCGCCATCGGCAGCAGCGACAGGTCGCTCCAGCCCCCGATGCGGATGTTGAGAGAGTGTGGCACCAGGTAGAACACCGCAGCCGGCAGGAAGCCGACCAGGCTCCCCCAGGCCATCCACTTGAGCTGCCAGCGTGTCTGCAGCCGGGTGGCGTACATGTAGGATCGGACCGCCTTGGCTATCCCGGCAATCACGAAGAGGGCGATGTAGACCTCCTCGAGGCGCTCCTTGA
>DAISWT010000121.1:1487-7670 GCA_036826235.1 Acidobacteriota bacterium
GCTATCCCGGCAATCACGAAGAGGGCGATGTAGACCTCCTCGAGGCGCTCCTTGAGGCGGATGACGGCGAGGGGGTCGGCGAAGCGGTAGACCTGCTTGAAAGGGACCAGATAGAGATTGTAGGAGAGCAGGAGGATCCCCGGGACATAGAAGGCCGCGCGGCGGAACCTCCTGAGGCTTGAATCGCGATCCTCGTCGGCGAGGGTCCAGTTGATGTGCAGGAACAGCGCCGGCGCGATGAGCCATCCGGCCAGGTCGCCCCAGTAGCCGGACCAGTCGAGCCAGCCGCCCTGCCCGGTGCTTTTCAGGACGAGCACGAGGAACATCGCCTGGCAAAGGAGCGCGAACGGGATGGCCGCACGGGCCCGCGTGGCCCGCATCCAGACGACCACTCCGACGCCCAGGAAGGTCAACCCGACGAGCGTGATGTAATAGTAGACGGGGGTCCCGCCGCCCACCCAGTTCGGGCGGATCGGGAAGATCGCGGTCTCGCCGTCGCGTTCGACTCCGTAGGAAAGCGCCGTTCCTCGCGGGACGTTGTAGGGAGCGTCTTCCGCATCGACTGCCGAGGCGATCATGCGCCCGTCGATCGACCGCAGCCGGTCGCCCGGACGAAGCCCGCCTTTCCACGCCGGCGTCCTGGGGATGACGGCGTCGGCGGTGACGCCGCGTGACGAATCGACCCATTCGACCCCGGTCTCCGGAGCAACCTGGGTGACCTGGTTGTAGAAGTAGACGGCGCCCCAGGCGAAAAACAGTGCCGAGACGGCGATCGCCAGAGTCTTCCGCATGTCAGAAGGATACGTCGACGCCGCCGGTGAGCCGCGACGTGACGCCGGAACCGGGCACGGCCGCGCCGTCGAGAGAGGCGTAGAGAAGACCCTGGTAGGCCATCAGGACTCTCCAGCGCGCGTTGACTGCGGCCACCCAGGGAAGGTTCTGGAGGACCGCCAAGTCGAGACGGCGATAGGCGACCGAGCCGGCGCCGCCGGCGGCGTCCGACTCCGTCTCCCCCATCACCCTGCGGTAATCGATGCGCAGCTCCGTGTCGGTCGGCTCGAACAGCGCCCGCAGACTCGTCAGGTAATAGCGCGCTTCGCCGGTCTTGAGTCCCTGCCATGGGGCCTCGTCAACGGCGGGGCTCAGCCGCCCCTCAACCCGGCCGATGCTTCCCGCGAGACTTCCCTGTACGAAACCGAAGCCGCGCCGCAGCTCGATTTCCATTTCATGCCGGCCGGCTCCCGCGTCCGAGAGCACGGGCATCCCGCGATCGGTCAATCCGGGAGCGGCCAGAGGCACCTCCTCCCCGGCGACTTCCTGGAACGGCATGTAGGAGACCGTCGCGACGAACTGCAGACGATCCTCGGGGCGGCGCTCGACGGCGATCTCGTAGCCTAGGCGGGCCGCATCGACGCGCGCCTCGCCGCTCCGCTCGCCTCGCATCCCCGGCGCCGGCCCGTCATCGACCCGGTACACGACGGTCGAACGCAACAGGAGATCCCCCGATCCCGGGATGGCGCGCGTCAGACCCACCCGCGGGACGAGGTAGGCTCCTCCCGTGGAGAGGTCGCTGTGATAACCGAGACCGTAGTTCAGCACGTACCCCTCCGCCAGGCGCCAGTCGTCGTGGCCGAACAGGCTCATGGCCTTCCCCCGCTCACCGTCTTCCAGGGAGGCGCCCCCCGGGTCGACGCGCGACAGGAGCGCACCGCCGTCTCCCAGCTCGTACAGGTACGAGTGGACACGCAGCCCGACTCCCACGTCGTGTTCGTCCGCCTTGAACGCCATGCCGGCGGCGGCCCCGAGGGAGCGATCCACCTGGCCGTTGCGCGCGGAGTCCCCGACGGGGAGCTCGGTTAAGGCGCCCGGCTCAGGAAACGGCTGACGAACGCCGGTCCCCAGGTAGGTGCCGGTCACGTAAAGCAGCGCGCTCTCGCTCAGCTTCCGATCCCAGCGGGCCAGGGCTCCAGCCGAATTCTGATCCTGCCCGATCGCCTCGGCCGTCCCGATCGCGTCAAGCATGTACCGGCTCTCGCCGTATCGGATCCGGGCCTGCAATGCATCCCCCGAACGCAACCGGTAGTCGAGGGCGAGTCCGAGCCCCGACGATCGACGCGCGCGCCTGATGTCATGGTCGCCGTCGATCCTGGCCTGGGTGCGATCGGTTGCGCCATCAAACCACCACGAACCCTGATCACCGACACCGCCTCGCAGGTCCAGACGCGTGGATCGACTCGAGGAGTCGCCCGGCCCCGGATCCTCGCCGCCCAGGAGGTTCGTGCCGCCGAGGTCCTGCCGGAACTCTCCGTCGATCGGCGGCCATCCTGTCGCCAGCGTCACCCTGCGAGCCTCATGGCTGGCGGGATCCGGGGCAGGCTCTCCCGCCTCGAACAGTCCCTCCAGGGTCGCCTCACGGTCGCGCAGCACGTCCCCCCCGGAATGCCGGAGGATCCAGCCGAGATCGCGGTCACGGACGGCGACCTCTTCCTCCGGGCCGGCAGGTGCTCGGTCCGCGGCATTCATCCTGAGCTCGACGAGGTTGCGGGCCTGCAGGTTCACCTCGCTCACGGAGACCTCGTAGCCGGCCTTGAACGCTGCGATGGAGTAACGGCCCACCGGCAGGAGCGCGGAGAACGATCCGTCCGCTGCGCTCTTCACCACCCGGCCGGCGCCGTCGGCCGGAACGTCGCGCATCCTCGCCTGGGCGACCGTCGCGTAGCGCGGGCGCCCGACCGGGGTCAGAAAAATGGTCGCGTCGGACACCCCGGTCCCCTGCGCGTCGTTCACCTGGCCCTCGAGCGGTCTTTCCTGAGCGAGCGCGGGCGGTGGTACACCGCCGAGGAGGATCAGGAGACCGCAAAGGGCGAGGCACGCATTCCCGGTACGGTTGCGCATGGGCTCCTCGTCGAAGGTGCAGAAGTGACGAGCCAGCGATCGTACGCGCGAGCGGGCGAAAAGGGAGCTATTTTGACCGATGCCGCGCTTCCAAGTCAAACCGAATGCTCAGAAGGCTCCGGTGACTCCGAGTCGGTACCGGACGCGCGACCAGCCCTCGTCGGCTCCCGAGGAGTGCACGTCGAGATCAAGGCCGCGCGTCTCACCGGGCGACAGGATCAGGGTGTCCTGGTGGTCGAACGGGTGGGTGATGGGGGGCGCGCCGGCGCTCACGGTGGCGAGCTCACCGCGCACGGCAACATCCACCTGAAGCCGCCCGCCGGACTCCAGGGTCGGGGTCAGGGTCACTTCGAGCTCCTCCTTGCGGTAGCGCTTGTCGCCCGTCGCGTCCGGATCCAGGGTGACATTGAAGGAGAAAAGAACGCTCGCCTCGCGGCCGAATCCCGCCCGCAGCTGGTTGCTCTTCATCGGCTGAGGGTCCTTGTCTCCCTCTCCGCGTGCCACGTTCAGCACGAAATCGACGAAACCCACGTCCGATTCCGACGGGCTGGCCGGCGAACCGCACTTCACCCTGAACGCGAGACGTCCTTGTGTCGCGGATGAGGCGAACGCCTCCACCAGCCGCTCCTCGTCGGGCTGCAGGTTGATGGCGGCGCGCGTGACATCCGGCCGCCGCGGTCGGGAGCCGGACTTGGCACCGGCGACGACGGTCCGGGCCTCGGTTTCGAGGCGCAGGGAGCAGCCGCCGGCGGGGGCGGCCGTCGGGGTGATTCGCGCGGTCAGATCGACCATCTCGCGCGTTCCGGCGCCGTCCCGGCTGATGAGGGTCGCCGATTTCTTGAGGACGCCTGTGCTTCCCGAGAAGATGTCGGCGATGTCGGTGCCCACGGACCAGGTGCCGCGGCGATCGACGGCGATGGTTTCGATCGTCACGCGTACCGCGCCGACGAGGCCGCCGGACGGCGCCGGCTGTTGCGGAGGAGGGGCGGCGCCGAGAACAACGAGCAGCGTCGCGAGGCTCGAGGCCCCGAGGGAGACGGCGCGACGGAAGCCGCGACGCGCCTGGGTCGCGATCGGGGGAACGCGGCTCATCCCGGCAAGGCTATCACATCGTCTCGGGTATAATCACCCGCGAGGCGGTGCCCGTCATGGCCATCGGCAGGGACGAGGTCCTTCACATCGCGAAGCTCGCCCACCTCGAGTTCTCCGACGAAGAGATCGGGCGCATGACGCGGCATCTCAGCTCCATTCTCGACTATGTAGCGCAGCTCGAATCCCTTGATACCTCGGCGGTCGAGCCGACCTCCCACGTCGAGAGCGGGGCGCACACGCTGCGGGACGATACGCTGGTTCCTTCCATGTCGCGCGAGGATGCGCTGGCGAACGCGCCGGAGCCGGACCGCGGTCTGTTCAAGGTCCCCAAGGTCATCGGATGAGCGGGATGTTCGGCCGGGGGATCGGAGAGATTCAATCTCTCGTCTCATCCGGAAAGGTGAGCGCGGTCGAGGTCTGCCGCGCCAGCCTGGAACGCGCCCGCTTCCTCGAGCCCCGCGTCAAGGCGTTCCGTGCGCTCCTCGAGGAGGACGCGCTGCGTCAGGCGGAGCGCGTGGATCAGGACCGGCGCGACGGCCGCCGACCCGGCCCGCTCGCAGGCGTGCCGATGGCGGTCAAGGATGTCCTGTGCACGCGCGGGGTCCCGACGACCTGCGGCTCGCGCATTCTGAAGGACTTCGTCCCCGCCTACGACGCGACCTGCGTGGCGAGGCTGCGCGACGCGGGCGCCGTCATCCTGGGCAAGACCAACATGGACGAGTTCGCCATGGGGTCGTCCACGGAAAACTCCTCATACGAGAAGACGTGCAACCCGTGGGCCCTGGATCGCGTGCCGGGCGGATCGAGCGGCGGTTCCGCGGCCGCGGTCGCGGCGCGCGAGGTCTCGGCGGCGCTCGGGACCGACACCGGCGGCTCGATCCGCCAGCCGGCGGCCCTCTGCGGAGTTCCGGGCATGAAGCCGTCGTACGGGCGGGTGTCGCGATTCGGCCTGGTGGCCTTCGCGTCGTCGCTTGATCAGGCCGGGCCGATCGCACTGACGGTCGAAGACGTGGCGCGGGTCCTGCAGGTCATCGCCGGCCACGACCCGCGCGACTCGACGTCGGCGCCGTTGCCCGTTCCGGACTACTTGGCCAGCCTGCGGCGCGGCGCGCGGGGCCTGCGTGTCGGCGTGCCGGCGGAGTATTTTCGAGGCGGCATGGACCCCGAAGTCGACTCCGCTGTGCGCTCCGCTCTGAAGCTCGCCGAGCGGGCGGGCGCGCGGCTCGAGGAGATCTCGCTGCCCCACACCGAGTATGCCATCCCGACCTACTACATCATCGCCACGGCCGAGGCCAGCAGCAATCTGGCGCGCTACGACGGTGTGCGCTACGGCCACCGGGCGGCAGGTGCGAGCCAGATCGGGCCGTTGTATTTCCGCACGCGCACCGAGGGCTTCGGCGCGGAGGTGAAGAGACGCATCATGCTTGGCACCTACGTCCTCTCGGCCGGTTATTACGACGCTTACTACCTGAAGGGACAGAAGGTGCGGACGCTCATCCGGCGGGACTTCGAGCGCGCCTTTCAGACGGTGGATGCGATCGTCACGCCGACGTCGCCCACTCCGGCGTTCCGCTTCGGCGAGAAAGTCGACGATCCGCTGTCGATGTACCTGTCGGACATCTTCACGGTGACCATCAACCTGGCGGGACTTCCGGGCATGTCGATCCCCTGCGGGCTCACGCGCGAGCGCCTCCCGATCGGACTGCAGATCATCGGACGCCGCTTCGACGAGGAGACCGTGTTCCGCCTCGCGGCGGCGCTCGAAGCCGAGCTGAAGTTCCACGAGCACCGCCCTCCCCTCGACGGCGCTTCGTGACTCTGGTTCGACGGTCTCCGGACGGTCGTCCCGGGATCACCCTCGCGCTGGCCCTCGCGGCGGGGCTCGCCCTGCCCGCATCGCCGCGGGCGGCGAGCGCGGTGCCCGCCCCGAAGCCGGCGCAGCGCCTCGACGGCGCCGCCGGGCGCTCCTCTCCGGCGGGCGATCGGCCGGTTCCGGGGGAGCACGCCGAGCTGCGGGGAGGCAGGGAGCTGGTTCTCGTGGTGCCCGTCGGCCCCGGCGACACCGCGGCTTCCCTCGGCCAGAGATATCTGGTTGACCTGCGCGAGCTCCCGTCGGTGCGCACCTTGAACGGCGATCTCCCACCCGCCGCCGGCGGCACCGTCGCGCTACCCTATGCGTCCTTGAACGATACGTAC
>DAISWT010000122.1:0-4126 GCA_036826235.1 Acidobacteriota bacterium
CTTGCGCCCGCGGGATTTTGAGTCCCGTGCGTCTACCAGTTTCGCCACTCCGGCAGCCGATGGCACCGCGGCAACTCCGGTCAGATTAGCCGATTGAACGGGAGGTCGCAAGCGCGCCTACCGGCCGGGCGCGGCCTGCCCCAGCGCCTTCTCCAGCGACTGCACCTTCTTGAGCACGGCGTCCCGGTCGGTGGGGGAGGTGGTGCCGCGGGCGAGGAACACGCGGTAGGCGGCCAGCGCCCCCTGGCGATCGCCGAGGTTCTCGAGGGTGACGCCGAGGCGGGCGGCGGCGTGCGAGTAGGTCGGGTCGGCGTCGAGCGCCTGGCGGTAAAGAATGACCGCCTCGGGGGCACGGTTGGTGGCGCGCAGGACCTCGCCGAGGTTGGTGAGGGCGCGCGGGTTCCTGGGCTCGATGACCAGGGCGGCGCGCAGCTCGGCCTCGGCGGCGTCGAGATCGCGGACGTCGATCCGGGCGATCGCGAGGTTGATGCGGGCGCGGACCATGCCGGGCGCGGCAACGATGGCGCCCTGCAGGTCGGCGATCGCCTGGTCGTGCTCGCCGGCGTCGAGGTGGAGCTTGCCTCGGTTGAACAGTGCCTCGGCGTTGCGCGGCTCGAGGCGGATGGCGCGGGTGAACAGATCGAGGGCCTTGTCACGCTCGCGTTTTTCCGCGGCGACCACGCCGAGGTTGATCAGGGGGCGGACGTTCTCCGGCGCCAGCCGGGCGGCCTCGCCCCACAGGCGGCGGGGATCGGACCAGACATAGGCCCTCGCGACCATGGCGGGGGCGAGCAGCACGACCAGGAGGGCGGCCGGAAGGTAGACGCGCCGCCGCAACCTTTGCACGAGGCCGGAGACCGCCAGGGCGCCCCCGGCGAGCGGCAGATAGGCCCGCCGCTCGCACATCAGGTCGGGGAGGGGAACGAGCCAGTAGAGGACGGTCGCGAGCGCGGCGATGAGAACACCCGCGGCGACGCGCGAGCTGGCGGCGCGGCCGGCGAAGTAGGCGGCGCCTCCCACGATCGCGGCGCACGCCGCAAACGCCAGCCCTCCCACGATCGGACCCGGCACGCGGGCCGCATGATCCACACTCTGGCCGAACGGCAGGAAGAGCAGGCGGATCATGCGCAGGGTGACCAGGCCCTGGCCGAGGATGTTGTCCGCGACGCTGCGGACGTAGACCTGGCGGCCGATGTTCCCGAGACCGATCGCGCGGGCGGCCAGGAAAACAGCCACCGGGATCGCCATGACGGCCGCGGGCGCCAGGCCGGGTCTTACGGGCCGGCCCTCGACCAGCCCCCACCACATAATAAAGATGATAGGGACGATGACCGCCTCCTCCTTGGAGGCGAGGCCGAGCGCCATGCAAGCGAAGGCGCCGGCCCACAGGAGGCCGCGACGCGCTCCCTCCGCCTGAAGCGCCAGAAGCATGGCCCCGAGACCGAACAGGGTCGAGAGGATCTCGGAGCGGCCCCAGATGTACAGCACCGATTCCGACTGCAGCGGGTGAAGCAGGAACAGGGCGGTCCCCGCCAGGGCGGCGGGTGCCGTGCCGGGCGGACGCTTCAACAACAAATACAGAAGCGCCCCGCACACGAGATGGAGCAGGAAGCCGGTCAGGCGGAAGCCGCGCGGCTGCATGCCCCACAGATCTGCATCCATCAGGAGGGAGGCAAAGAAAAGGGGCCGCGCCTGGTCGGGCGAGTAGCGGTAGGCGAGCGCCTCGCCGAGGGCGGAACCGGTGTGGACCACGCGGTTCTCCTCGATCCCGGCGTGTTCGTCGTAGGTGAACGGCGCGTCGGCCGCCGGCAGGCAGCACAGGAACGACACGACGAGCAGGGACCCAAGCGCGAGACGCGAGCGCAGAGGGTGGTCGTTCAACGCGGCAGCGGCAGGATCTGGGGGATCTTCTTCATGTACTCGGCGTACCCGGCGCCGTGCAGCTCGAGCATCCGGCGGTCCTCGTGGTCGATCCCGAGGAAGGTGTAGAAGGTCATGACGCAGGCAAACAGGAGGTGGCCGACGCTCATACGTGGCGCGGCCCAGAAGGCGATCAGGAAAGCCAGCTCGACGGGGTGGCGCACCCACAGGAAGGGGCCGGTGGGGCGGAACGGCTCGAGCGGTCTGCCGGCGCTGTCGAGATAGGAGAAGATCGGACGCAGCCCGACCACCTCCAGCAGGTCGAGATGGAACCAGCAGTACAGGAAGAGACCCCAGCCGGCATAGAACAGGAGACGCATCATCAGGGCCGGGCCGCCCTCCAGGGCGTACACCTCGCGGGGGATCGGGCGGTACAGCAGACAGACGGCGATGAGCCCGGCGCTGGCGACGATGGAGTAGACGGCCGGCTCCAGGTGCGGCCGCATGACTTTCTGCAAGTGCACCTTGAAGCGCGGCCGCGTCATGAACGAGTGCAGGAACCCCCACAGCAGGATCAGGAGGATGTCGAAGGTGGCGCGGGCATCGCCCTGCCCGTCGGTGAGACGCTCCAGCTCGCGGTGGATCGCGTCCGGCACCGGCTCGGGGTTGTCGATCTGTGCGACCAGGAACCAGATCAGCACGCCGATCGAGACGGCGAACAGCGCCAGGGAGATCGCGCCGATCGAGAGATCCAGGTTCCGTTCGCGCTGCGGCGCCGTCATGAAAGGCCTCCGAGGTCGCGACATGCTATGGAGCGGCGCGGCTCGGTGTCAAGGCGCGCCCGGTCGCTCAGCGACGCCGCCCCGCCGCTTGTTTCGCCGGTCATCCTGAGGTAGAAAGGGCGTCCTTAGCGGAGGCGCGATGGCGGAGCGGCGTGTGGCGGCGGCGTGGGTGCCGGCGGTGATCCTGGCGGCCGCTTTCCTGGCGCTGACGCTGGGGGCGAAGGCGCCGGCCCCGGGCGGCAAGCCGCCGCTGCAGGACGACGAGATCGTCGCGCTCCTGCGCGATTACCTCCGGATCGACACCAGCAACCCGCCGGGGAACGAGCTGAAGGCGGCGCACTTCCTCAAGGAATGGTTCGACCGGGAAGGGATCGCCTCCGAGATCTTCGAGTTCACGCCGGGGCGCGCCGACTTGGTGGCGCGCCTGAAGGGGAACGGGACGAAGCGGCCGCTCCTTCTGTCCAATCACATGGACGTGGTCAACGTCGAGCGGCCGTACTGGTCGGTCGAGCCCTTCTCCGGCATCCTGAAGGACGGCTTCATCTACGGGCGGGGAGCGCTCGACATGAAGACCACCGGGTTGCTGGAGGCGACGGCGATGGTCAACGTCAAGCGCTCGGGCGGCGGTCTGTCGCGCGACCTGATCTTCCTGGCCACGGCCGACGAGGAGGTGGGGGCGATCGGGGCGCAGTGGGTCGTGGACCAGCGCCCCGACCTTGTGAAGGACGCCGAGTTCATGCTCAACGAAGGGGGAGTGATCGATGCGGTGGACGGAAAGGCCAGGTCGTATGACGTCGGGGTGACCGAGAAGTGCCCGATGTGGATCAAGATCACGGCGCGCGGCCGCCCGGGCCACGGATCGCAGCCGTTCGCCAGGGACAACGCGGTCCTGGCGCTCTTGCGTTCGCTCGAGCGTCTGTCGCGCTACGACACGCCGATGCAGGTGATCCCCGCCGCAGACGCCTATTTCAAGGCGCGCGCCGCGTCGCAGCCCGCCGGCCGGGCCGAGAAGTACCGCAACGTGCGCGAGGCCCTCAAGGACCCGGAGTTCCGCAGCAGCCTCGAGGCCGACCCGCTGCTCAACGCCATCCTGCGCAACACCATCGCGATCACCATGCTGCAGGGGGCGCCGCAGACGAACATCATCCCGACCGCGGCGGAGGCGCGCGTCGACATCCGGCTGCTGCCGGGGCAGGACCCGGCCGCCTTCCTGGCGGAGATCAAGAAGGTGGTCGAGGAGCCGGGCGTGACCGTGGAGACGGTCGGCACCTATGTCCCGGCGACCGCCTCGCCGGTGGAGTCGGATCTGATGCGGGCGATCGAACGGGCCCGCGCCCGGCATCATCCGGACACGGTGCTGGCCCCGACGATCCTGACCGGCTGGACGGAGAGCGCGCTGATGCGGCCGCTGGGGATCCAGGCGTACGGCTTCGAGCCGTACGTCCTGGAGGAGTCGGAGCAGAACCGGGCGCACGGCAACGACG
>DAISWT010000122.1:4226-7662 GCA_036826235.1 Acidobacteriota bacterium
TTCGAGCCGTACGTCCTGGAGGAGTCGGAGCAGAACCGGGCGCACGGCAACGACGAGAGGATCTCGGTCGACAACGTCCTGCGGGGCGCGCGCATCATGGAGGAAATCGTGCGGGACGTGTCGCGCTGACGGCGGCGCTCAGCGCCGCAGCAGCGAGATCAGCCAGGCGATCAGCGTCAGGACGACGCTGAGGAGCAGGCAGGTCGCGAGCGGGAAATAGACGCGCACGTTGCCGCGGCCCCACTGGAAGTCGCCGGGCAGGCGGCCGAAGAACGCGGGCAGCCGTGGCGCGAGCAGCAGGAAGAGCCCGGCGGCGGCCAGGACGATTCCGACGACGAGGAGCATCCTGCCGAGAATCGGCGCCGCCTCGGGGGTCATTGACTCATTGTAAACGAGGCGGCGCCGGCCGGGGGAGAACGCCATGGACCGTTCGCTTTCCGCCATCCTCCGCCCGCGGTCGATCGCGGTGGTGGGCGCCTCCCGCCACCCGCAGTCGATCGGGCGGGAGATCCTGCACAACCTGGTGCGCTCAGGCTTCACGGGTCCGATCTTCCCGGTGAACCCGAACGCGGCCTCGGTCCATTCCATCAAGTGCTACCCGAGCCTGCGCGACATCCCCGACCCGGTCGACCTGGCGGTGATCGTCGTGCCGAAGGAGATCGTCCCGCGTGTGGTGGAGGACGCCATCGCCAAGCAGGTGCGGGGGCTGGTGGTGATCACCGCGGGGTTCAAGGAGGTCGGCCAGGAGGGGGAGCGCGCCGAGCGGGCGATCCGGGACCGCATCCGCCCGGCCGGGATCCGCATGGTCGGGCCGAACTGCATGGGGGTCATCAACACCGACCCGGAGATCCGGATGAACGCCACGTTCGCGGCGACGCGCCCGGAGCCGGGGTCGGTCGGCTTCATGTCGCAGAGCGGGGCGCTCGGCGAGGTGATCCTGGCGCACGCGCACGACATCGGGCTCGGGATCGCCTACTTCGTCAGCATGGGGAACAAGGCCGACATCTCGGGTAACGACCTGATCGAAGCCTGGGAAGACGACGCGCGCGTCAACGTCATCCTGATGTACCTGGAGTCGTTCGGCAATCCGGCGCGCTTCCTGTCGATCGCACGGCGCGTGACGCGCAAGAAGCCGATCCTGGCGGTGAAATCAGGGCGCACCGCGGCGGGCGCGCGCGCCGCCTTTTCGCACACCGGGGCGCTGGCGGGCGCGGGTGTCGCGTACGACACCCTGCTCGATCAGGCGGGTGTCATCCGGGTCGAGTCGATGAGCGAGATGTTCACCCTGGCGACCGCCTTCGCCCACGAGCGGCTGCCGAAGGGCAATCGGGTCGGCATTCTGACCAACGCGGGCGGCCCGGCGATCATGGCGACCGATGCCTGCGCCACCCTCGGGCTCGAGGTCGTCGAGCTGCCGGCCGCGACCCAGGAGGCGCTGCGGCGCGTGCTCGTCCCCGAGGCGAGCGTCCGCAATCCGGTCGACATGGTGGCCGCGGCGGACGCGACCAGCTACGCCGCGGCCCTCGGCATCCTGAAAGACGACCCGGGACTCGACGGGCTGATCGTGATCTTCGTGTCGCCGATCATGATCAACGCCGTCGAGGTGGCGCGCGCCATCATCGCGGCGGCCCGCGGCGCCGGTCTGCCGATCCTGACCTGCTTCATGGGCAAGGAGCAGGGCAAGCAGGGCGTCGAGGAGCTGCGGCGCGCCGGTGTCCCGGTCTACCTGTTCCCGGAAGAAGCCGCCGGCGCCATGGCCGGTCTCGACCGGTACCGGCGCATGCGGGAGCGCCCCGAAGGAACGCACCGCACCTTCCCGGTCGACCAGGAGGCCGCCGCCGCGGTCCTGCGGGCGGTGGCGTCGGCGGGACGATCCGTCCTGCTGCCAGAGGAGACCGAACGGCTCCTGAGCGCCTACGGTCTGCCGCTGGCGCCGTCGAAGATGGCGGCTGACGAGAAGCAGGCGGCCGCCGCCGCGGCGCAGATCGGCTTCCCGGTGGTCGTCAAGGGCGTCGCCGAGAGCCTGGTGCACAAGACGGAGGCCGGCGCGGTGCGGCTCGACCTGCGCAGCGCCCCGGAGGTCGAGGAGGCCTGCGCGGCGATGCGGCGGGCGTTGCGCCAGCCGGATCTCCGGTTCCAGGTCCAGGCGATGGTGCGGGGCGGACGCGAGACGATCCTGGGGATCGCGCGCGATCCGAAGCTGGGCGCCATGCTGATGTTCGGTCTCGGGGGCATCTTCGTGGAGGTGATGCACGACGTGGTGTTCCGCATCCTGCCGATCACCGACGTCGAGGCGCGCGACATGGTGCGGGGCATCAAGGGCCACCCGCTGCTCGAGGGGGCGCGCGGCGGGCCGAAGGCGGACGAGGATTTCCTGGTCGAGGCGCTCCTGCGCCTGGGGCAGATGGCGGCGGAGCACCCGGAGATCGAGCAGGTGGACATCAACCCGCTGCTGGCGGGGCCGGACCGGGCCTCGTCGTTCGTGGTCGACGCCCGGGCCCGTCTGGCGGTGCGTTGACGGTGCGCTGCTCTTCCACGATAATGCCCGGGTGAAAATCCACGCCACCACGGTCCTGTGCGTCCGTCACCGCGGCAAGGTGGCGATGGGATCGGACGGCCAGGTCACTCTCGATCGCACCGTCATGAAGCATGGGGCGCGCAAGATCCGGCGCCTGTACCGCGACTCGATCCTCGCCGGCTTCGCCGGAGGGGCGGCGGACGGCTTCGCCCTGTTCACGCGCTTCGAGGCCAAGCTGGAGGAGTACCACGGCAACCTGGAGCGGGCGGCGGTGGAGCTGGCGCGCGACTGGCGCACCGACCGCGCCCTGCGCCGCCTGGAGGCGCTTCTCCTGGTCGCCTCGGACAAGCGCTCCTTCCTGCTCTCCGGGACGGGCGATCTGATCGAGCCGGACGACGGGTTCGTGGCGGTCGGCTCGGGGGGGCCGTGCGCCCTGGCGGCGGCCCGGGCGCTGGCGCGCAGGACCGAGCTCGGGGCGCGCGAGATCACGGAGGAGGCCCTGAAGATCGCGGGGGAGATCGACATTTTCACCAACGATCGCATCGCGGTGGAGGAGCTGTGAAGGTAGGGCGCCTCCCCGTCGCGGCCGCGGACTCGGGCGGGACCGATGTGGCCGAGCCGCCCGCGGAGCTGACCCCGCGCAAGGTGGTCGAGGCGCTCGACCGCTACATCGTCGGCCAGGAGAAGGCGAAGCGGGCGGTCGCCATCGCGCTGCGCAACCGGGTGCGGCGGCTGAAGCTGCCGCCCGAGATGGCCGAGGAGGTGGCTCCGAAGAACATCATCATGATCGGCCCGACGGGCGTCGGCAAGACGGAGATCGCGCGCCGCCTGGCGCGCCTGGCGAACTCGCCGTTCATCAAGGTGGAGGCCTCCAAGTACACCGAGGTCGGCTACGTCGGCCGCGACGTCGAGTCGATG
>DAISWT010000123.1:0-7576 GCA_036826235.1 Acidobacteriota bacterium
CCAGCGAGGTGTAGACCCCCCACCGCCGTTTCAGGATGACGTGCCAGTAGTCGAGCAGGTGGATCTCTTTCTCCTGCTTGTCAGCGAGCAAGGCGGTCTCTCCTCAGAAAAACGTCTCCGGCACCACCACGACGTCGCCCTCTTCGAGCAGCGGGTCGGGCTGGCGGCCCTGGCGGATCCGTTTCAGGTTGACCGGGATGTCGGTCTGCGTGCCGTCGGCGCCGCGCCGGAGGATCTTGATCCCCTTGAGGCTGGCGCGCTCGGTGGTGCCGCCCGCCTTGGCGATCGCCTGCAGCAGGGTGATCGGCCGGCTCGCCAGCTCCTCCAGACGGCCCGGCGTCTTCACCGCGCCGTCGACGTAGATGTAGATGGGACGATCGATCGGCACGCTGACCACGTCGCCCGGCTGCACGGCCAGGTTGAGCTCGGGATTGCGATTCATCAGCAGGTCGCCGACCCGCACCGGGATGGTCTGCGCGGTCCCGTCGGGCGCGGCGCGGATGACGTACAGGTGCGAACCGGCCTCCTTCTCGAGTCCGCCGGCCTCGGACAGGACCTGCAACAGGGTCCGCGGCCCCAGCATCTCGTACACGCCCGGCTTGCCGACGGCGCCGATGACCGACACCTTCTTGCTGCCGTACTCGCGGATGAACACGGAGACCTGCGGGTCCTGCAGGTACTTCTGCGTCAGGGCGTCGCGCAGCTTGTCCTCGACCTGCATGGCGGTCAGGCCCCGCACTTCCATCTCGCCCAGGAGCGGCAGGGAAATCGTCCCTCTCTCGGAGACGCGCACCGTCCGGTTCAGCTCGGGGATCTCGAAGACACTGATCTCGAGGAGGTCCTCGGCGCCGACGGGATGGTCCGCGGCGGCCGCCGGCAGGAGGGCGTGCTCGATCTCGGGCGTCGCGGGCGTCTCCTGGGGCGCCGGGCCGTCCTTGACGGGCCGGTCGTCGGCCCCGAGAGCGGGTCCGAGCGTCAACAGCGTGATCAGTCCGATCAGAAGCGGTGTTCGATTGGCTGTCATGGACCACCTAGAAGGTGTAGGTCGTTCCGAACGTGTAGAAATTGCGCACGCGGTCATAGAAATCGTCCGTCGAGTCCCGGCTCAGACGGTAGGCGCTCGCCTCGATCGTCATCTGGGTGTTGGCGCGGTACCGCACCGTCGCGCGATAGTCGGTCAGGCGATCGTCGCGGATGCCCTGGAACGGATCCGCCCCGCTGGGAGCCACCTCGATCGGGTAATGGTTCAGCGTGCGGCCATAGCCGACCTCGCCGCTCACGCGCCGGGAGAAATACTGCTCGTAGGCGGCCGACCAGGACGTGCTGATGAAGTACAGGTTGCTCTGCAGCGTCGAGAAGGCGACATTCCTGTCGAATGTCCCCTTCAGACGCGCCGCCCGCCCGAGACGGGTGCTGAGATGGCCTTCGCCGACAAGACCATGGTAATCGCTGCCGGAGCGATCCCGCGCCTCGAACACCATGGGGCCGGCCTTGAGATCCCCCTGGATCGAGGCCGACGGATCGAGCCGGAAGCCCGGCAGGAGCGCGCGCTTGCTGGTGTCGCGGCCCTGGGCGCGGTCCTCGAACCTGATGCTCGACACGACGCCTTCCAGGATGAACGTTGTCTTGGGCAGGACGCGCACCCGGCCGAGCACCGACAGCGTCGCCTCGTCGCGGTTCAGCAGCCGGAGCGAATCGGCGATCAAGGGGTTGTCGGAGGCGTAGTCAATCCGCTCGCCGCGCAGGTACGTTTCCAGCCCCAGCCGGCCGCGGCCGAGCGTGCGCAGACCGGCGGTGAGCGCGTCGTTCTTGCGCCGCAGGCGCTCGTCGATCTCGGCGATCGGTCGCTCGCGCACCGAATCGAACTGATCCTCGAGAGACACGAGGAAACGCCGGAGCAGCAGGATGCCGCGCGCCCGGGCGTGGCCGTTCCAGTGATCCAGGTCGGTGTTGCGCTGGAAGGCGACGTAGTCGAGCTCCTGCATCAGGCGGAGACCGCCGCGATCGCCGGCGAGCAGCAGGGCCTCGAGACCGCCGCCGGCGGTCGCCGTGCTGTCCCCCTGCCGGGTCCGGCCGTCGAAGCGGATGTTGTCGTCGTAACCGACGTCCTTGAGCAGCGCGAACGGCCGCACGTGGAACGGACCGGCGCGCCGCATCTGCTCGGTGGACAGATCGGGATCGACCGGTGCCGCGGCGGTCTGGGCGCGGCCCGGCGCGGCGACGCACAGGACCACGGCCGCAGCCAGCGCCGCCACCCTCGCGGTCTGCCTTCTGGCCGAGCGTCCCGGGCGAAGCACCTCGTCGATGTCCTAGGGTGTGGAAGGACTCGCTTCGTTCTTCTTGTTGCTCTTGGTGGCGTCGTAGATCGCCAGCGCGGCCCCGGCCGACAGGATGCCGATGAGGGTCTTGCCGCCGGTGGTCCTCCAGAACATCGTCGGCGCCACCGACTCGCCGACCACGCTCGCGCTCCCCTTCGGCGGGGGCATCTTCGCGATGGCGCGGTTGGCCGGTCGCTGCGGCTGGACCGAGTAGGACTTCGACAGGCTCTCGCCCGGCCCCAGGTCGAGGATGTGATCGGCGACGAACACGCTGCCGGCCACCTCGATCACGAGATCGTAGGTCCCGGCGGGGAGGCCTTCGACCGCGAAGTCACCGTTGTTCTTCGTGGGGTCGCTGGTGTACTGCTTGCCGGTCCGGACGTTGATCGCCGTGACCGTGGCGCCGACAAGATGCGTGCTCTCGTCGGTCTCATAGAGAGGCCCGCGGATCGAACCGTGCCCGGTCTCCGATTGCCCCGACTGGGCGGCCTGCGGTGCGGGAAGACCGGGACCGAAAGCGAAGCTGATCATCACCACGACGGCCAGCAGGGGGCGCGCAGTCGTGAGCCGGCAGGTCGCCATCTCCTCCTCCTCGTGTGACGGGTACTGGTGACGCGCGGAACGTCGCCTGGACGCGCGAACGCCGCGGTGCCCGCAACATATATATTTCCGGCCATCGCACGTCAATAGGGCGCAATACCTAAGGAAGCATGGGGTTTCGCGGGAGTACGCCGCGCAATGCCTGCGGCGCGGGCGTTCTGCGGGTGGCCGAATCCTGGAAAAGGTCGGGGGCGGGCTCCTAGGCCCGCATCAGCGCTCCGACGAGGAGGAGCGCCCAGACCGAGCGGCAGACGTCCATGTCGCTCAGCTTGGAGGCTTCGCACATCTCCTCGAGAGAGGTCGGGACGTCGCACTGCCGGAGGAGCTCCGTCTCCTCGGCCGACAGGGGCAGATCCTTCACGATGGCGGGCATGTCGCGGGTGGTGCGGTACTCGGAATTCAGACCGCCGACTTCCTCGTAGACGCGTGCCCAGGAGCTGATGCGCTTGACACCGGCGATGACGATGGCGTCTCCCGAAAGATTGAGCGTGATGTTCTCGCTCGCCGGCGGCTTGGAGTCGAAGGCGAAGCGTCCCCGGGTGAACTGGAACGTGGAGTAGACGATCTCGCACACCTGGGCCCTGACATACTTCTCGACGTCGTCCTGGGTCATCAACTTGTAGCGGATCAGCACCTCGCCCAGGCGGTCCTTGGTGGCGACCATCACCTCGAGGGCCTTCATCAGGTTCTTGAGCCCGATGATGCCGGAGGTCAGCAGGTACTGGTTCAGGCGGTCGTCGCGCTGGTTGGAGGAGGCGAACAGAACCAGGCCGTTCTTGACCTGGATCGATATCCTGTTGTCGCCGTCGGTCACGACCAGCAGGCCGGTGGCGCGCGCCACGAACAGCTCGTGGAACAGGTTCGGGATGGTGGTGGAGCGGATGTCTCCGTCGCGCGTCAGCCGCGGTCCGGGGGCGCCTCCCGGGTGCGCGGGCGATGCCGCGCCGTGGGCCCCCGATGGGTGCGCCGCGCCTTTCATAATGGGCAAATCTAGTGTCCGGTCACGGGGGTGTCAACTCACTCGATTGCCTTGAGCGACCTGGCGGCGGCCGCCGCCGCCGAGGGGCCGTCTCCGGTGTCGAGGGTGCTGCCGGCCTGCCCGGCCGCCTGCTCGAAGGCCGTCCGGGCGGCCCCCGGGTTCCCGCGGCGCAGGGCGCATAGACCGCGGTAATACAGAAGGCTTCCCTGCGACACACCGGTGACGGCGGGAAGCGCGGCCCGTGCGAAGCCTTCGGCATCGGCCTTGTCGTAGGCCCGGAAGTGCATGAAGGCGACGCCGAGGTTCAGGAGGGCGGCGCCCCGCTCGGTGTCGTCCGCGGCCGCGCGCGAGCGCAGACGGAACTCGGCGAGCGCCCGGTCGTAAAGCAGGCTCGCATCGCTCAACGGGATGACCACGGGACCGTCGTCGGGCGAGACCCGCACGGTGCGCGGCCCGGTGGCGTCCTCGACCGCCAGGACGAGCGTCGCCTTCACCCCGCCCGGGCGCGCCATCTCGGCGGCGATCGCCTGGTTGACGTCGCGCACCGAGGGGGTCTTGCGGTTGCCGACCGCGCGAATCCGGTCACCGGTGCGCAGCCCCCCCTTGGCGGCCGGTCCGCCCGGCAGAACGCGCACGACCAGCGGTCCGTCGAGATCGGCCTGCCCGTCGAGCAGCGTGTCGACGATGCCCATCCCCCACCACGGGCCGGTCGAAGGCGGAGCGCTGTCGAGACGGCGCACGAAGTCGCGCACGGCCTCGGGCTGGTCGGTGCGCAGCTTGACGACGTCGGGCGACGGGTGCAACACGGAGTAGAGGGCAAGCGTCCAGCTCTTGTCGGCGTCGCCGCTCTGCGTCAGGCCGGCGAGGACCAGATCGGCCCTTGCCTTGCCCGCCGCCTCTTCCAGGAAGGCCGGCGGCAGGATGGTGCCGCTCCTGACCTCGTTCGGCTCGCCGATCATCCACTTGATCACCGAGTTGCGCAGATCCTGCAGGATCTCCGGAGTACGGACGACGTTGAGAGTCTTGAGCCCCTTGCCCAGCTCGTCCAGGAGCGACTTGTCGTCGTCGCTCCAGACGGCGCGCCCCCACTCGTCCAGACGGAACGTCCCGACGTAGACCAGCGTCGGGCGCAGGCGCACGTCGAGCGTGTTGACCTGGCCGGCGACGAGACGGACGCGCTCGGACCACGACCCGACATCCTGCTTGACCACGGCGATGTCCCGCTCGCCCCCGCACTGCCCCGGCAGCGTGATCGGCGTGGTCCCCTTCTTCTCGCCATCCACGAACAGGTCGGCACCGGACGGCGTCGAGGTGACGCGCAGCTCGTTCTTCGCGTCCTGCAGGATGACCGGCGTGAATTTCAGCGGCGCGTTCTGCTCGACGTCGAGGGTCACCTTGATGGTCAGCGTGCGGCTCTGGAAGCAGTCCTTCTCGAAGCTGACCTTGTGGTCGCCCGCCGCGACCATCGGCAGGGTGAGCGGCGCCGAGGCGTTCTTCGGGTCGAAGCCGCCCTGCTGCGCCAGCGCCTCCGTCTCGGGCGTCGGGGGGCCGGCGGTGACCCCGGCCGGCGCGCCGTCGACGGCGATCGCGACCCCCGCCGGCACGGTGACGAACTGCAGGGCGCGCCGGTTCGGCCGCAGGCGGACCGCCTTGTTGGTCTCCGCGCCGGCCACCACCGCTACGGTCTCCTCGTAGGGGTCGTACCCGTCGGCCTCGATGCGCAGGGTGTGGCTGCCGGAGAGGATCGGCACCTTGCCGCCCTCCTGCGGCTCCAGCGGCTCGCCGTCCACCAGCACGCGCGCCTTCGGCGGGTCGGCCCGCAGGACCAGGATGCCGGCGATTTTCGCGCGCACGCGGTCGAACAGATCGACGACCTTGGGCGACAGTGTCTGGCGATCGATCGGGTAGCCCGGGTTGAGCCTCAGGAGCGCGATGAAGTCGGTCTCCGCCCCCTTGACGTTCCCCAGATTGAACTGGCCGCGTGCCCGCAGATCGTACGAGGCGCACAGAAGCTTCAGCTCCTCGGCGCTGAGGTCGGAGGCCCGCGCGCTCTTGCGCGGCTCGATGACCGTCGACAGCTCGCGGATGGCGCCGGTGAAGTCGAGGTTGTCGAGCCGCTCGCGCGCCTTGTTGAACGAGGCCCGCATCGCCTTCAGCCCGGCGGTCAGGTCCTCTTCCTGCTGCGCCGGCGCCGGCGACAGCGCGGCGGCGAGCGCCAGCGCCAGGACGGCGGCGCACGAGATGAACGCGGGCGCGCCGCGGCGGCCGCTCACTTGAACCTCAGCACGACGCCGCTCTTGCGGCCCGACAGGTAGACCCGACCGACGGCGTCCACCGCCACCGACGACGGATCGCCCAGGCGCGCCGCGGCGGCCTTCGGGGGACGGATGATGGTGATGCGCTCGCCCGCGGGCGAGGCGACGTAGACCCATCCGGAGCGCCCGTCCAGGACGTACAGGTCGCCCAGGCCGTCCGCCGCGACGGCGATCGGCTCGGTCATGCCGAGCCCCGCGAGGTTGATCTTGCGGGTGGTCTTCCCCTGGTGCAGCTCGAGGGCGAACCGGGTGCGGCCCTCCAGCACGTACACGCCGCCGTCGTCGCTCCTGGCCACGTCGACGAACCGCCCGTCCTTCACCTCCGGGCGCACGGTGCCGGCGAGGTGGCGCCCCCGATCGAACACCAGCAGGACGTTGTCGCGCGTGTCGAGCAGGTAGATCCGGCCCGAGGCGTCGGCGGCGACGGGGCCGAACTCGCGCGGCGGGCGGCCGTCCCAGCCCTTCAGGTCGGGCCCGCTCCAGTTCTTGGCGTTGAGGGCGATCTGGCCGCCGCCCGAGATGTACACCGCCAGACCCTCACCGACCGCGACATATTCGGGCGTGGGATTGGCGATGCGTTCCTGCACGCGCCCCTTGGGGTCGAGGCGGAACACACCGGGGGTCTTCGGCGAGGCGATCACGGCGAGCCCCTGCGAGTCGATGGCGATGTCGCTGGCGCCCCGGAACGCCTCCTCCGTCTTCGCCGGCTGACCGCGCGGCGCCGGCGCCGTTCCGTAGGCGTCGTCCAGCCGGAAGATGTCCGGATCGGGTGACAAGGAGCCCTGGGCCGGCGCGAGGCGTTGGGCGGGCGCGCCGGCCCCCGACCTCGCGCCCCCCCCGGAGCGCAGGAGGGCCGGCTGCAGGCGCAGGCGGTGCAGGAGCGAGATGCGGTCGAGGGCGCGCGGCGCGAAGCGCGAGTCGGGGAAGCGCGTTCTGACGCGCTCGAGCGACAGCATCGCCTCGGCGGAGTCGTCGAGGTGCGACAGCGCCAGGCCGAAGCGGTACAGAGCCTCGGGCGCCAGCGGGCTGCCGGGGCTTTCATCCATCAGGCGGGCGAAGAAGTCGGCGGCGAGGGCGGGATGCGCGCGCAGGGTCTCGCACATGCCCGAACCGAAGTAGGCGTCGTCGGCCCAGTCGCTGTCGGGGTATACCCGGGCCGCGGTCGCGAACCGGCCGCAGGCCTCGTCCAGGTCGGCCTTCGGATTGGCCGGCTCGAGCGACAGGTAGCCGAGCTTGACCAGGGCGCGCGGCGCCTCGCGCGAGGACCGGTACTTCTGCGACAGCGCCGCGAGCATGTCGCCGGCGTCCTTGATCGCCGCGGGCGACGCCGAGCCGATCTGGTCCCAGGCGCTGGCCGGGTAGAT
>DAISWT010000124.1:0-7572 GCA_036826235.1 Acidobacteriota bacterium
ATCCTGATCGCCGACGACAACCAGCAGAAGCACAAGGAGTACGACGACCTGGTCGTGCAGACGTTCTATCTGAGCAACGCCGACGTCAAGGACGTGCAGGTGCTGCTGCGGACGCTCCTGGACGCCCGCCAGCTGGCGCAGAACGACCGGCTCAACTCGATCACCATCCGCGACACGCCCGACCGCGTGCAGGTGGCGCAGAAGATCATCGAGTCGAACGACAAGGCGAAGTCGGAGCTGATCGTCGACATCGAGCTCCTGGAGATCAACCGGACGCTCCTGCAGACCCTCGGCATCGACCTGTTCGGTCCCGGCGGCGGCACCGGCAAGTCGCTCAACCTGACCTACGGAGGCGGCACGTCGGTGCCGCTCAACAACCTCGGTCTTCTGAACCAGGCCGGCTCGTACCTCATCGGGCCGATCCCGGGCGTGGTGGTGAACTTCCTGAAGTCCGACGCCGACGCCCAGGTGATCGCCAAGCCGCAGCTGCGCGTGACCGAGGGCGAGAAAGCGACGGTGCGGATCGGCGACCGGATCCCGATCCCGACCACGACGTTCAACGCCGCGCCGACCGTGGGCGGCACGGTCGGCGTCCCGATCACCTCGTTCACCTACCAGAACGTCGGCATCAACATCGACGTCGAGCCGCGCGTGCATCACAACAAGGAGATCACCCTGAAGCTGAAGGTCGAGGTGTCGTCGCTGGCCGGCCAGATATCGGCGGGGAACGGTCTGTCCCAGCCGATCATCGGTACGCGCGAGATCGACACGACCATCCGCCTGAAGGACCAGGAGACCAACCTGCTCGCCGGTCTCATCCGCGAGGAGGAACGCAAGTCGATGACCGGCGTGCCGGGTCTCTCCAGCATCCCGGTCGTGAGGCGGATCTTCGGCAACACCGACACGAACATCCAGCAGACCGACATCGTGCTCACCCTGACGCCGCACATCATCCGCATCCCGGACATCACCGAGGAGGACCTGCTGCCGCTGTGGATCGGGACCGAGGGGGACATCGGTCTGCGGGGCTCCAGCAAGACCAGCGCCTTCGGCAGCACGCCGTTCGAGGGCAAGGAAGGCGAGGAAGAGGAGATGCCTCCGATCCCGACGATGCCGGAGCTGCCGGTCGAGGAGGCTGAGCCGCAGGGGGACGATCAGTCGGGTCTGCAGACGAACCTGCCGACGCCGGCGCCCACACCGACTCCGGCCCCGGCCCCCGCTCCGACACCGACGCCGGCGCCCTCCGGCGGTGGCGCGAGCGCCGCTCCGGTGCCGACGCCCACCCCGGCGCCCCGGGACGGCCAGAACCAGCCGCCGCAACCGGCGCAGGTGTTCATGAACCCGGCGTACCTGAACGTCTCGCTGTCGCAGCCGATATTCACCGTCAGCGTCATGATCCGATCGGCCAGCGGCATCGGCAGCGTGCCGTTCCACCTCGCCTTCGACCCGCTGTTCCTGGACTTCCTCAACTACTCCAGGACCTCTCCCTTCCTGTCGCAGGACGGCGCCTCGCCTTTCGTCCTGGCGACGCTCGGGTCGGGCAACAACGAGGTGATCGTCGGGCTGTCGCGCGATGGGAGCCGTCCCGGCGTCAGCGGCCAGGGCCCGCTCATCGACCTCACGTTCCGTGCCAGGAAGGCGGGGACGACGACCCTGAACTTCAGCGACATCTCGGTGCTCGACACGTCGGCCCAGCGGCTGCCGTTCGATCGCCAGGGCATGACGATCAACGTCCAGTAAGGAGGATCCCGGGACACGAGCCATGCGCGCCATCCGCCGGAATGACCAGACCGGGGTCACGCTCGTCGAGCTGCTGGTCACGATCGCCGTGATGTCGATCCTGGCCGGGGCGCTCATCCCGATCACCAAGTTCGCGGTGAAGCGCCAGAAGGAGCTGGAGCTGCGCCGGGACCTCAGGACCATGCGGCAGGCGATCGACCTGTACAAGAAGTTCTGCGACACCGGCGTCATCCAGAAGAGCGGCGTCGACTCGGAGTGCTACCCGCCCGACCTCGACACGCTGGTGGATGGCGTCGAGAAGACCGGGGCCCTGGGCCAGAAGATCAAGTTCCTGCGGCGCATCCCCCTCGACCCGATGACCAAGTCGAAGGACTGGGGCATGCGCTCCTACCAGGACGAGCCCGACTCGACCTCCTGGGGACACGAGAACGTCTACGACGTGTACACCACGGCCACCGGCAAAGGACTGGACGGCACGCAGTACAAGGACTGGTAGAGGAGAGGCGGACACCTTGCGCCACGAGCGCGGCTTCACGCTGATCGAGCTGCTGATCGTCATCGCCATCATCGGCATCATCGCCGGGATCGCCGTGGCTCAGATGCAGACCGCTCCGAAGAAGGCCAAGGAGTCGGTGCTCAAGGAGGATCTGTACGCCCTGCGCGATGTCATCGACCAGTACTTCGCCGACAAGGGGAAGTACCCCGAGTCGCTCGACACCCTGGTGCAGGAGGGCTACCTGCGCAAGGTCCCGGTCGATCCCATCACCAATTCGAGCGAATCCTGGCAGGTAGTGCACGCCGAGGCGACCGACGAGGACACCGAGGGCGCCGGCGGCATCATCGACGTGAAGAGCGGGGCGGACGGCACCGCGCTGGACGGCTCACGCTACGCTGACTGGTGAACGAAATCGGCGTTGTTGGCCCCCCCTCGCGGGGCGTATATTTCGAGGAAGGAGTACTTCTGATGACAAGGTGCTCGAGACGTAAATCGCAGTGGGCTGCGGTCTTCCTGCTCAGCGTCGCCTTCGCGGCGTGTCAGAAGACCGACGTCGTCGCTCCGGACGGGTCGACGATCTCTTTGGTCTCCACGCCCGCGACGATCGTTCTCGCGGGCGGGCGGCAGGCCGTTCCGGCGACAATACTCGCCACGGTGACCAATAGCATCGGCGTTCCGCTCTCGGGACAGGATGTGCGCTTTACGACGACCTCCGGCACGCTCGACCCGGTCGCCGGGACACCGGTCAGGACTGACACCCACGGCAACGCGATCTCGATCCTCACCGATGCGACCCAGGGTCCCACGATCACCGCAAAGTCCGGCAAGGCGACGCAGACGCTCCAGATCACGACGGCGACCTGCAATTTATCGACAATCACCTTCGGTCCAGGACCGATCCAACTGAACAACTGCACGCAGACCTTTGATTTGACCGCAACTGCGTTCGATACAGCAGGCGATCCGTGTCAGGGCGTGTTCATCATCTTCAGCTTTGTGCCCACCTCGACGCCGACCACTGATATCAGCGGTTCATTCAATCCGCTCAATGCGCCAACCGACGCCAACGGTGAGGTGACCACGACTTTGACGCTTGACAACAATACCTGTTCGACCAAATGTCCGGGTACCCAAAAATGCACGGGTTCAATCCAGGCGGCCTCGGGCACGATCACAAGCGGCACTCCAATACAGTTCACCGACAATTTCTAGCGCGGGGGTCCGGGCGGAACATGAGCCGTTATTCACAGCGACACAGCGAATCCGGCGCCATCCTGATCATCGTGATGGTGGTCATGACGATCGCCGTGATCGCGCTGACCGCTGCGGTGCAGGCCTGGTCCACCACATGGCGGCGGGACAACGAAGAGGAGCTGATCTTCCGCGCCAACCAGTACGTGGACGCGATCATCGCCTACCGCAAGGAGCACGGCGGGCAGTTCCCGCTGAACCTGGAGGACCTCCACAAGCCGGGGCCGCGGCGCTACCGTTACATCCGCAGGCTTTACAAGGAACCGATCGCCAAGGACCACAAATGGGGCCTTCTGTACCTGATGCCGGGCGGGCAGGGTGTGTACGACCCGAAGGCGGCGCAGAAGGCGCAGGAGAAGGCCGCGAAAGACTGGGGCTCCGAGTGGCAGACGGCCGGCGGCGGCCCCCTGGCCCAGGCGCCGGGCCAGATTCCAGGTGTCACGCCGTTCGGTCAGAATCCGCTCGGCGCCGGAGTGCCGGGGACCGGCGGCATGCCGGCGGGATCTCTACCGGGAAGCGCCATGCCGATCCAGGGCAATCTGCCGACGATCCCCCCGCCGATCCCGGGGGAGAGCGATCAGAAGCAGCCGGGGCAGGAAGAGCGGGTGAGCGAGCCGCCGATCGGCTGGCCGGTCATCGGAGTGATCAGCCGCGCCACCGGGAAGCTCGCCCTGGACACCTTCAAGATCTACAAGGGACATGAGCACGTGGACGAGTGGCAGTTCCACGTGTTCGATCGCGGCGAGACAATGCAGCCGCCGGGCACGCCGATGCCGGGCGGGGGCGGCTCCCGCGGCCTTGGACCGGGATTCAACGGCAATGGGCCGATCCAGGGAGTGGGTAACGGGGCGCAGCCGGGGCGGGGATTCGGCCCGGGACGTCCGAACATGTATCCGCAGCAAGGGCAGCGCGGAAACCAGGGGGGCTACAACAATTACCCTCCCGGCTGGAATCCAGGATACCCAGGAGGACAGAACACAGGCTGGAATCCCGGGCTTAATCCCAATCAGCAGAATCAGAACAACCCCAACCAGAATCAGCCTTGAGCAACGCGCGATCAGGGGCGGATTGCGCCGCCCCCGAAACGGGCCATCTGTTTTATGCGCCGGGACATGGCGGCCAGAACCGTTGACATGAGCCGCGCTTCGCTGGTCTAATTCCTTCCACCGGAGTGCTCCGGTCCACGGAATCTTTCGCAGGGGAGGGAGCGATCCTCCCCTGAATTATTTTTGGGGCGGGCCGGACCTTTTCACCGGACAGCAGGACAACGCGATGATTGTCATGAAATTCGGCGGAACGTCGCTCCAGGGCGCCGCGCCGATCCGGCAGGTCGGCTCGATCATCAAGCGGTTCGCGCGCTCGCGGCCGGTCATTGTTGTGTCGGCCATGGCGGGGGTCACGGACGACCTGATCGCCCTGGCGGAGCGGTCGGTCGCGGGGCTCCCGCGCGAGGTCAGCCAGCGTCTCGACCGCCTGTATCGGCGCCACCGGCGGGTGGCGCGTCTGCTGGGGCTCCCGGGCGACGGGGCCGGCCGTCTCGAGCGCGATCTGGAGGCGTTGTTCACCGAGCTCGAGGGGGTCTGCCACGGCGTCCTCCTGCTGCGCGAGCTGAGCCGGCGATCGCTCGACCTGATCGCCTCGTTCGGCGAGCGACTGTCGGGGCGGATCGTCGCGGCGCACCTGGGCGCCCTCGGCCTGCGCGCCCAGTTCGTCGACGCGCGCGACCATATCGTCACCGACGAGAGTCACGGCGCGGCCGTGGTCGACTTCGACGCGACCTACCGCAACCTGCGCAAGGCCCTCCTGCCCGGCGTGCGCGCCGGGGCGATCCCGGTGGTCACCGGCTACATCGGCCGGACCCGGCAGGGGGCGACGACCACGCTCGGCCGCAGCGGTTCGGACTACACCGCCTCGATCCTGGGCGGCGCGCTGCGGGCGAAGGAGGTCTGGATCTGGAAGGAGGTCGACGGTGTCTGCACGGCCGACCCGAACCTGGTCAAGAGCGCCCGGGTCGTGCCGCGCATCTCCTATCAGGAGGCGGCCGAGATGGCGCACTACGGCGCGGAGGTGATCCACCCGAAGACGATGCTGCCGGCGCGGCGCTCCGGCATCTCGATCCGGATCAAGAACACCTTCAAGCCGGACGCGCCGGGAACGCTGATCACCAGCCGGCCGGCCGGGCGCGGCTCGGCCCCCCTCCTGGTCAGCAGCATCGACGGGATGGCCCTGGTCACCGTCGAGGGAACCGGGATCTTCGGGCAACCGGGGATGATCCTGCGCCTCCTGACTCCGGTGGCGAACGCCGGGACCAACATCTACATGATCTCGATGTCGTCCTCCGAGTACAACGTCTCGTTCGCCATCCTGCAGGGCGATCTCGACAGGACGATGAAGGCCCTGGAGAAGGATTTCCGAGACCGGGGCCTGTTGGGCGAGCAGGTGGCGCGGATCACCGTGGAGCGGGACATGAGCGCCATCGCGGTGGTCGGCGCCGGCATGAAGGGTCAGCACGGCATCGCCGGGCGGGTGTTCAGCGCCTTGGGCGACGCCGGCGTCAACGTCGTCGCCATCGCGCAGGGGTCGTCGGAGTACAACATCACGGTCGTCCTGAAGGGCCGCGACATGAAGAAGGGGGTGCGGGCGATCCACGACCGCCTGAACGTCGGCCGCTCCGCGACGGGGCGCGGGCGCCGGCCGGCGCTGCGGCTGGTCGGGTCGCGGGCCCGCTGATGGCGACCCGTCTCTCCCTGGTGCAGCTCGGCAAGGGGACGGTCGGCTCGGCCCTCATCGACCAGGTCCGCGAGGCCCGACCGGCCCTCCTGAAGCGGCTGGGCGTCGACCTGGTGTACGCCGGGATCGCAGGACGACGATCGGGCGTCTTTGATCGCGCGGGGATCGACCTGACCCGCTGGAAGGAGACGGTTGAGACCGGCGGCGGGCTGGAGGGCCGCAAGATGCTCCGGCAGGCGCGCGGGGTCCTGTCGGGGCCGGCGGTCCTGGTGGACGCGACCGCCGAGGAG
Organism: Acidobacteriota bacterium; assembly: GCA_036826235.1. Lineage (GTDB taxonomy): Bacteria > Acidobacteriota > Polarisedimenticolia > Gp22-AA2 > Gp22-AA2 > Gp22-AA3. The sequence goes on from DAISWT010000124.1 coordinate 6,508, forward strand.
GGAATGGCCGACCTTTACTACGACGCGTTCTCGGCGGGCTTCCACGTGGTCTCGTGCAACAAGAAGCCGCTGGCGGGGCCGCTCGCCGACTATCGCCGGGTGAAGGAAGCCTCCCGCAGGAAGCATCGCTTCCTGCTGTACGAGGTCACGGTCGGGGCCGGGCTGCCGGTGATCGGCACGCTGCGCGATCTGCTCGACAGCGGCGACCGGCTGGAATCGATCGAGGGGTGCTTCTCGGGGACGCTGAACTACCTGTGCGCGGCGCTGGACGGCGGCGGAAAGTTCTCCGAGGCCGTTGCGCGAGCCCGGGAAATGGGGTACACGGAGCCCGATCCGCGGGAGGATCTGGCCGGGCAGGACGCGGCGCGCAAGGCGCTCATCCTGGCGCGCGAGGCGGGGCAGGAGATCGAGCCCGAAGCCGTCCGCCTCGAGCCGTTCTGCCCGATCGACCGGCGCGGGGACGCGGTGAAATTCATGGCGAAGATGCCCTCGATGGATGCGGAGACGGCGCGCCGGTGGCGCGAGGCGGCCTCGCACGGCAACCGCCTGCGCTACGTCGCTTCGGTCGACAGGGGCTGCCGGGCGGCGCTCAAGGAGGTCCCGGCGGACGGCGCGCTCGGCCGGCTGTCGGGTCCGGACAATATCTTCGTGTTCCGGACCAGGCGCTACTCCGACCGGCCGCTGGTGGTGGCGGGGCCCGGCGCCGGCCCGGCGGTGACGGCGGCGGGGGCGTTCGGCGACATCATCCGGGTGGCGCGGGCGATCGCGGGGACAGCGTGAGCGCGGACAGGCGGATACCGGTGGCGGTCCTGGGGGCGACCGGGGCGGTCGGGCAGCGCTTCGTCCAGCTTCTCGACGGCCATCCCTGGTTCCGCGCCGGCGCCCTGGCGGCGTCGGAGCGCTCGGCGGGTCGGCGCTACGGCCAGGCGGCCCGCTGGTTCCTCGAGGAGCCGATGCCGGAGTGGGCGCGCGACATGGAGGTCGTGCCGTGCCGCCCCGGCCTCGGCGCCCGCGTGGCGTTCTCGGGGCTCGACGCCTCGGTCGCCGGCGCCATCGAGGAGGAGT
>DAISWT010000125.1:0-7540 GCA_036826235.1 Acidobacteriota bacterium
CCCTGAGCGCCCTCGGCAGCGTCGGCGCCTGGCTCGCGTCGGTCGCCCGGCTGCCGTTCGTGGCCGGCATCGACCATTACCTGCCGGAGAGCTTCGGCCGCGTCCACCCGAAATGGCGAACGCCGCACGTGGCGCTGCTGTCGCTGGCCGCGACCATCGTCCTCTGCATCCTTCTCGGTCAGGCGGGCCAGACGGTCAAGGGGGCGTACGACATCCTGGTCAGCATGACGGTCATCTGCACCCTCATCCCCTTCCTCTTCCTGTTCGCCTCGATGATCCGGCTGCAGCGCGAGCCGACCGGGCCCGACGTCATCCGCGTGCCGGGCGGGCGCCCGGTGGCCGTCCTGGCGGGGGCGGTCGGCTTCGTCACCACCGCCGTATCGATCGTCCTGTCGTTCGTCCCGGCGGAGGACGAGCCGCACAAGGCTCTGGCGGTCGCCAAGATCGCCGGGCTGACGCTTCTGAGCACGGGGAGCGGGGTCGTGCTTTACGCGGCGGGACGCCGGCGAGGGCGCGGGCGCGCGCCGCGGCGGCCGGCGTGATTCAGTCGGCCGCCGCTTCGATCTCGCGCTTGCGGCGGGAGAGGAAGTCGCGGAGCGCCTCGTCGATCGCCGCATCGAGCGCCGGCTCCTGGTAGGTGGCCAGGAGCTTCCTCCAGCGCTCGCCGGCCCGCGCGAACGAGTCCTTCGAGCCCTTCTTCGCCCAGGCCTCGAAGGCCTCCGTGTCGGCCAGGTTCGGAAAGTAGAACTCGGTCTTGAAGTGCCTGCGGGTGTGCTCCTCGCCCAAGAAGTGGCCGCCCGCCCCCACGTGGGCGATGACCTCAAGCGCCAGCGATTCGTCGTCCACCGGGACACCGGCGAAGAAGCGCGGCAGCATCTCCAGCATCTCGGCGTCGAGGACCATCGCCTCGAACGAGGCCGTCAGCCCGCCGTCGAGCCACCCCGCGCCGTGCAGGACATAGTGCACTCCCCCGAGGAGGATCGGCCAGAGCATCATCATCTTCTCCACCCCGGCCTGCGCGTCCGGCAGCTTCGAGTTCGTCAGCACGCCGCCCGCGCGGCACGGCAGGCGGTAGCGCCGCGCCATCTGCGCCGAGCTGAGAATCCCCAGCGCCGCCTCCGGGCGGCCGAAGGCGGGCGCGCCGGTGCGCATCTCCAGGCCGGTCAGGAACGACCCGTACATGACCGGCGCGCCCGGCCTCACCGTCTCCGCCAGGACGATCGCCGACAGGCACTCGGCGTTCTGCTGCGCCACGGCGGCCGCCAGGGTCACCGGGCTGGTGGCCCCCGCCATGATGAACGGGGTGATGATGTTGACCTGCCCGGCGGCGGCATACTCGATCAGGCCCTCTGCCATGTTGGAGTCGTAGCGCAGCGGGCTGTTCGAGTTGATGATGCCGGTCAGCACCGGCCGGTCGAGAATCTTCTCGCGGCCGCCGAACACGATCGCCATCATCTCGATGTGGTCGCGTGCCCTGAGCGCGCTCCAGGCATCCCCGATCATCCCCTTGGCGCTCAGGCGGATCTGGTGGTACAGGATGTCGAGGTGCCGGGTCTCGACCGGCAGATCCTTGCAGGCGACCTCCGGGCAGCCGTGGTGCATGACGTCCAGCACCTCCGACAGCCGCACGAGATCGTTCTGGTCCTTCAGCGTGCCGTCGCGCCGCCCGCCCTCGCGATCCACGACGAACGGGGGCCCGCTCACCGGCGCGAACACCAGGCTGTCGCCGCCGATGAGCACGTCGTTGGCGGGCTGGCGCGCGTGGATGGTGAAGCGGTCCGGCGCCTTCTTGATCTGCTGCTCGACGAACTCCGGGGCGAAGAAGACGCGCTGCTCCGCGTCGTCCACCCTCAGTCCCGCCTTGCGGAACAGATCGAGCGCCCGCTCGTCCTCGAACACCACGCCGTGCTCGCGCAGGATCTTCATGGTCGCGCGGTGCACCAGCTCCTCCGCCTCGGCGGGCAGGATGTTCACCGGCTTGAGGGTGTTCTTGAAACCGCGCATGGAGGGAAGAAGCGTAGCAGAGCCCGCCGATCGCCACAAGGCGCCGGCCAGACGGGTCGGCCCCTGGTGGGACGGCCGGCGCTCCTTCAGCGTCTCGAATGGTCCCGGCGCCTCGCGGAGCCGAGGCCCTCCCGGCGGGGGCGACCGGGCGAACCGATCGCGTCGGCCAGCGCGCGCAGGGCGCGCCGGGCGCCGCCCAGATAGCGCAGCCGCAAGGCTCGGCGGCGCCGTCGCTTCAGCGATCGGTAGTCTCCCAGCGCCTGCGCCTGCTTGAGGGTCTCGAAGCCGAACGGCCTGCCGGGAATCGGCAGGTCGGCGGAATCGTCCGGCACGATCTCCAGGAACAAGCCGCTGTCGGGTCCGCCCTTGTGGAGCTGTCCGGTCGAGTGCAGGTAGCGCGGGCCGTAACCGATCGTGGTCGCCAGCCCCGTTCGCGACGCGACTCGAGCGCGCAGCCCCTCGAGCGATCGGCCGAGCGCCCGGTCGAGGGGATCGACGTACGCCAGCAGGGCGACATAATCGCCCGCGCGGCGGCTGGACAGCAGCGCACGCGCGGCGACCGCCACGGCGGTCCGTTCCGCGGACGGCTCATGCGCCGGGGACGAGACCGCCCACGGCGCGGACCGGGCCGATCGCCTCGCCGCCGGGGACGGCAGTCCGCTCAGGAAGATCCGCGCGCGTCCGGCTTTGAGACCGGGCGCCTCCTCCTCGAAGCCGCCCGTGGCGGGGAACTCCGCCAGGGCCGCCTCGCTGTTCCGCTTGCTCTCCGCGACGTTCGGCTCGTCGAACGGGTTGATTCCGAGAATCGCCCCGGCCACGGCGACGGCGATCTCCCACTGCAGCATCGACCCTCCGAGCTCGTATCGATCCCGCAGCGTGAGAATGATGTGGGGCGTGCCGCCGGCGGCGCCCCGCCCGGAGTGCCGGGTCATGACCGCCCGGACGCGTGCGGCGTCGGGGCTCCCCTCCAGGACGACGCCGACACCGAATCTGTCCCGGCCGGCGAGGGCGATCGACCGCGCGTCCGGCTCCGCCGGCGCGACCACCGGAACGAGTCCCCGGCCCTTCTTGCCGGTGCTCTCGGCGAGGAGCTGCTCGATCCAGAGGCCGTAGGGCTCGAGACCGCGGTCGACGATCAGGACGATCTTGTCGCGCCCGCGTCGCGCCAGCGTGCCGAGCGCGGCGCCCAGGACCAGCCCGGCGTTGCGCGCGGCGTCGACTCCAGGGCCGCAGGCCTGGTGCATCGCGCCGGCGCCGCGCAGAAGGGCGCCGGTGTCGATGCCGGCGAGGGCCGCCGGCACCAGTCCGAAATACGACAGCGCGGAGTAGCGCCCGCCGATGTCGGGAGGATTGAGAAACACCGACCGGTAGCCCCGTGACGACCCGAGGACCGCGAGCGGTGTTCCAGGATCCGTGATGGCGGCGAAGCGCCGGGCGGCGGCGCGGCCGAGCCGCCGCCGCGCCCGGGACCAGAAGTACGACTGCAGCGCGGCGGTCTCGGCGGTCGTGCCCGACTTGCTGCTGACCAGAAACAGGGTTTTCGTGAGGTCCAGGAGGAGCTCGGCGCGCCGCACGGCCGAGGGCACGGTGCTGTCGACGACGATCAGGTCCGGGTGACCCGTCGGCCGCGCGAAGACGCGTCCGAACACCTCGACGCACAGGCTCGAGCCGCCCATCCCCAGAAGGACGACGTGGCGGGTCCCCTCCCGGCGCGCCGCGCGCGCGAAGGCCTCGATGCGCGGAACGCGACGGAGCATGAGCGCGGGGGCGCGCAGCCAGCCGAGACGGTCCCGGATGATCCGGCGCGCGGCCGCGTCGCGGGACCAGAGCGACGCGTCGCCGCGCCGCATCCGATCGATGAAGCGGGATCGGCCGAGCGCCGCGACGCACCGCGACACGGCCGGCGCGTGCTCGAGCAGACGCGCGGAGAGCACGGCTCAGGATGCGCCGAGCCAGCGCAGGACCCGATCCGCGATCTGCGACCCGGTGAAGCCGAGCTTCTCCGCGATCACTTTCCACGGGGCGGAGGCGCCGAATCGATCGATGCCGATGAGGAGCGCGTCGCACCCGGCGACGCGCTCCCAGCCCTGCGGCCTGGCCGCCTCGACGACGACGGTCCTCGCGCCGGGCGGCAGGACGGAGCGCCGGTACTCCTCCGGCTGCTCCAGGAACAGGGACGGGCACGGCATCGAGACGACGCGGATCGCGACACCCTTCGTGGCCAGGATCTCCTGCGCCTGCTGGGCGGGGGCCACCTCCGACCCGGTCGCCACCAGGACGACCGCCGCGGCGCCGCCCGCGCCGCCGCCCCCGCCCGGCATCCCGGCCTCGGACAGCACGTAGCCGCCGCGGAACATCATCTGGAGGTCGAACCCGGCCGGCCGGCGGAGGGCCGGCAGGTCCTGTCGCGTCAGCACGAGCGCCGTCGGCCCGTCCTTGCGGCGCAGCGCCAGGGTCCAGGACATGGCGGTCTCGGGGCCGTCGGCGGGGCGGACCACAGTCAGGTTCGGCACGAGCCTCAGTCCCGGCAGCTGCTCGACCGGCTGGTGGGTCGGCCCGTCCTCTCCCAGGAAGACGCTGTCGTGCGTGAAGACGTAGATCACCTGCAGCCTGGACATCGCCGCCAGTCGCATCGGTGGCCGCATGTAATCGGAAAAGATCAGGAAGGTCGCCCCGAACGGGATCGGCCCGCCATGGAGCGCCAGCCCGTTCAGGATCGCCCCCATGCCGTGCTCCCGCACTCCGAAGTGGAAGTTCCTCCCGGAAAACGACTCGCGGCTGATCGAACCGCTCGCCTTGATGTAGGTCTTGGTCGACGGCTCCAGATCGCCGCTGCCGCCGCAGAGAGACGGCACCAGCTCCGCCGCCCGTTGGAGGATCTTCCCCGAGGCGACGCGCGTCGCCTCGGGCGCCGGAGCGGCCGTCACAACCTGGACGAGCCGATCGAACAGATCGTCCGGGACAAAGCGCTCGTGGTAGCGATCCCAGAGCGCACGCCGGTCGGGGTGGGCCCGGCCCCAGGCCTCAAAGCGCCGCTGCCAGTCCTCCCGCGTCCTGCGTCCTTCCTCGGCGCGGTCGCCGAACAGCCGGCGCACCTCGTCCGGAATCAGAAACGGCGGCTCCGGCGGCCAGCCGATCGCCTTCTTGGTCGCCGCCGCTTCCTCGGGACCGAGCGGCTCGCCGTGCGCCTTGGGGCTGTCGTGCTTCCCGGGGCTGCCGTTGGCGATGTGAGTGCGCGCCACGATCAGGCCCGGCCGGCTGGCCTCGCGCGCGGCCGCGCCGAGCGCCCCCTGGATCTGCGCGTGGTCGTGGCCGTCGATGCGCTGCACGGTCCAGCCATACCCCTCGAACCGCCGGCCGACGTCTTCGGAGAACGCCAGCCTCGTGTCTCCCTCGATGGTGATGTGGTTGTCGTCATAGATGACCGTCAGGTTGCCGAGGGCCAGGTGGCCCGCGATCGAGGCCGCCTCGGAGCCCACACCCTCCATCATGTCGCCGTCGCTGGCGATGACCCATATGCGGTGCGAGACGATCGTCTGGTCGGGCGTGTTGAAGCGCTCCGCGGCCATCCGGGCGGCGATCGCCATACCGACGGCGTTGCCCACGCCCTGGCCGAGCGGACCGGTGGTGGTCTCCACTCCGGGCGCGCAGCCGTGCTCTGGATGGCCCGGCGTCCTGCTTCCCCACTGGCGGAATCGCCTGATCTCCTCGAGCGGCAGGTCGTAGCCGCTGAGATGCAGCAGGGCGTACAGGAGCATCGATCCATGGCCCGCCGACAGGACAAAGCGGTCGCGGTCGGGCCAGTCCGGGGCCTTCGGGTCGAAGCGCAGGTGGCGGGTCCACAGGTAGAACGCGTAATCGGCGGCCCCCATCGGCATGCCGGGGTGGCCGGATTTCGCCTGCTCGACGGCGTCGATCGCCAGCGTCTTGATCGTGTTGATCGCCAGTCGTATCCGGTCGGCGCTCGGCGGGGCGGGCGGCATGGCGCGGCGGCTCCTGGGCGGCCGGCTACGCGGGGCTTGCCGCGAGGGCCTTCTCGAGGTCGGCGATGAACGAACGCACCACCTCGTCGTGGTGCGGCTTGGGCGGCTTCTTCCGCATCACGACGTCCTTCATGTCGCGCGCGTACGACGATCGCGCGATCAGCCGACCCCCGTCGATGAGGCCGAAGGTCGAGGTGATGGTCCTGCCGATCTGGAAGATCTCCGAGGTCGAGAAGCGCATCCTCTTGATGATCTCATCGGTCAGGATCTCGTATTCGGCGCCGAGGATCTGGTTGCCCGGCATGGCGAAGTTCTCGAGCACCGGGAAGCACTCCTCGAGCGTCTTCTTGCGGTCGGTCTCGAGGTGCATCTTCAGGACGCTTTCGTACCAGTGGAAGTGTCGCCATTCGTCGGCGATGATCTTGGTGAGGATCTCGTTGAGCAGCGGCTCCTGCACGGTGCGGCGGAACATCTGGTAGAAGAACGCCGTCAGCAGCTCCTGGCAATAGGTGAAGCAGTTGGCCTGCAGCGGCGTCTTGACGTACGGCACGTCGAACTTGCGCGAGCGCGGGCGCTGCAGCGAGGCCTGCAGCTCCGAGGGATCGAGTCCCACCACCTCCAGGTACCTCACCAGCTTGGTGGCGTGGTTCGTTTCCTCCCTCTCCCACAGCTGGAAGAACGTCGCCATCGTGTCGTTGACGCAGAAATTCTCGAGCAGCAGCGCCGTGTACACGTCGGCGTAGGACTCCACGAAGGTGACCAGCTTGACGACCAGAAGGTTGTCGAGCGTCAGCTTTCCGCGGTCGAAGGTCGTCCAGTCGATACGCACGGGCCCTTCGTCGTCCCAGCGGATCTTGCGGGCGCCCAGCTCGAACTTGGCATAGCGGTCGGCCAGCAGGCCGCCGTCGATCGGGATGGTGGGCCGGGCCGGCACGTACGGCCGCGAACTTCCGTGGCCGTCGCCCAACGCGACGTTCGAATTCGAAGCCGTTGTCATCGTTTCGCCTTTCGAGAAAAGGGCGTGCTCCGGAGGCTCCCCCTGGGCCCGCAGGCCCCTTCCGGAGCGCGCCGCCGCTTCCACGCGAAGCACGATTGTGAACGAGCGAGGCGCTACCTTCGACCCGGGACCATCCCGTGCGCCTCCTCCTCTTTGGGGAACGGGACGGGATAGTCGTTCGTGTAGCACGCCGTGCAGAACGACCGGTTCTCCCCGACGGCCCGGTACATCCCCTCGAGCGACAGATAGCCGAGCGAGTCGGCCCGGATGTACCGCCGGATCTCATCGACCGTGTGCGACGAGGCGATCAGCTCCGACCGGCGAGGCGTGTCCACGCCGTAGTAACAGGGTCCGACCGTGGGCGCGCAGGAGACGCGCACGTGCACCTCGCGCGCCCCGGCCGAGCGGACCATCGAGACGATCTTCCGGCTGGTGGTGCCGCGCACGATCGAGTCGTCGATCAGCGCCACGCGCTTATCCGACAGGAGCGCGCGCACGGGATTGAGCTTCAGCTTCACGCCGAAGTGCCGGATCGCCTGGCGCGGCTCGATGAAGG
>DAISWT010000126.1:0-7540 GCA_036826235.1 Acidobacteriota bacterium
CTGTAGACGCCCCGCTCGGGGTTCGGGCCGAAGGCGTGCCCGAGCACGGCGGCGAGGGCGATGTCGGGGTTGGCGGGGTGGACGACCAGCGCGCCGATCTGCCCCTCCTGCGTCCAGACGTGGGTCCACGTCTTCCCTCCGTCCGTCGACTTGTAGATGCCATGACCGGGCGCGACGTTGCCCCGGATGTTCGCCTCGCCGGCTCCGACGTAGACCACGCTCGGATTGGACGGCGCGACGGCAATCGATCCGATCGACGAGTCGGGCTGATCGTCAAAGATCGGCTTCCACTGCAGCCCGCCGTTCTCCGATTTCCAGACGCCGCCCGAAGCGGACGCGGCGAAGTAGACCAACGGATCCCCCGGCACGCCCGTGACGCGCGACACCCTCCCGCCGGCGCCGGGTCCCACCAGCCTGAACTTCAGGCCCTTGAACTCCTCCGGCCCCTTCGACGGTTTCTCGGGCTCGTCGGCGGGCCATGCGGCGAGGCTCGCCGCGAGCACGGCGGACGACAGGACAACGGCGACACGAAGCGTACGGCGGGCCATGGTCTCTCCCTTCACCGGCGGATGAAAGGCCTGTTTCCTCCCAGGGTCGAAGCAAGGGGCGGGGGATTGTATCGCACAGCGGACCCGGGCTGCACTCATCGCTCGCCGCGCGGGTTGACGGCTAGTCGATCCGCCGGACCGCCATGAGGGCCAGGTCGTCCGCCTTCGGGGCTCCCGCCCGGAAGGCCGTCAGATCGCGCAGGCAGGCGGCGAGCAGCCGCTCGGGCACCAGCGTCCGGCTCTCGCTCATGAGTCGGGCCAGGCGATCGATGCCGTATTCCTCACCGGCCGGGTCGCGGCTTTCGGAGACACCGTCCGTATAAAGAAGGATGCTGTCCTCCGGCGACAGTCGCAGCCGGCGGACCGAGAACCGCTCGTCGCAGAACATGCCGATCGGAAGACCGCTCGCTTCGATCCGGACGATGTCCCCGCCACGCCGGATGAGCGCCGGGACATGCCCCGCGTTGGTGAGCTCGACCTCCCCCGAGGCGAACGCCCGTCCGCACACCAGCGTGGCGAAATGGCTCGGCAGGGCGCTCTCGCAGAACAGCCGGCTGGCGCGCCCGATCAGCTGATCGAGAGGCAGATTGAGAGGCACCAGGGCGCGGAAGGTGGCGTGCAGGTGCGCCATCAGCATCGACGCCGCGACACCCTTGCCGGACACGTCGCCGAGGACGAAGTAGATGCTGCCGTCCCGCGCATCCAGGACGTCGCAGTAGTCGCCGCTGATCGGTCCCGCCCCCTCGTAGTGGCGGGCCACCTCGTAGCCCGGAAAGCGGAGCGTGGGAGGCGGCAGGAGCCCTTGCAGGACCCGGGCCGCCAGGTCGAGATCGTCCTCCAGGGCATGCTGCTGCGCCGCCGACAGATGATCGAGACAGTACCGGAGCAGCGGGTCCCCGACCAGGCGCTCCGCCTCGATCGTCTCGTGGCACGTCTCGCACAGACCGAAGCTCTCTTCGTCCATGCGCATCAGGGCCGCATCGACTTCGCGCAGGAGCCGCCGGACCCGCTCGTCGCCGGGGACGACCGTCTCGGCGCTCTCCAGCTTCTGGCGCCGCTCCTGGAGTTGTTCGCGCAGCAGTGTCTCGACCGTGGCCGCCACCATCCACCTCCCGGCTACTTCTGTTTCTTCGCCTTCTGTCGTGGGGCCCGCGAGCCCGAGAAGGTGTAGTTGAGGACCGACCCGTCTTTTCTGGTCCAGACCATCCTGCCGGCGAGGGTGTCGCCGGTCACGATGCCGGACCAGTGGATCTTCCCCGCCTGCCGGCTCAGAGGGTCGGCGGTGAATGTGGTCCCCTGGAGCGTGTACGGGGAGGGCGGGAAGCCGTACGCGTCCCACGTCGTGGACCGCAGGATACCCTGCTCGATCATCAGGGTGTCCTCGGTCTGTTTCTCGCCCTTGGCGGCCGCGTCGGCGTCGGGCGTGACCTTGACCTTCCAGGTGCCCTGCTCGGGCGATCGGGTCGGCTTCCTGGCCAGCGCCGGACCGGCAAGCGCCACCAGGGCCAGAAACGCCACGCCGGTGAGGAACATTGTCCTGCTCATCGTGTCATCCCTCCTCCGAAGGCCGGCCACGCTCGCACTAATGGACGGGATGCTAGCACAATGGGATTCACCGCCGCGCCCAACTGCGGCGAGGGCTCCCTTGCGCCATGCGTCCCGCTCGGAGAGAATGGCGACCCTCCGCGCCGCACCGAGACATGGGCGACGCGATCGACGCGGTGAGCGGCGCGGACCGGGGGCGAGGAGGATGGTCATGCGAGCGGTCGTCGTGTTGGGTGCCGGGTTGGCGTTCGTGGCCCTCTCGCTGGTCATGGGGAGCCCTCCCCCTGGCCCCGAATCGTTGCGGAAAATCGCCTCCGACTACTACCGCTGGCGCGACCGGAGCTACCCGGTCGCCAGCAGCTCGCAGGGGCTGCACACCTGGGACGACCAGCTGGCCGACTATTCGCGCGTGGCGGTCGAGGCGAGACGGAAACACGTCACCGAGCTCCAGGCGCAGATCCGCGCGATGCCTGCCGACGGGTGGGCCAAGGACGACCGGATCGACTGGCTCCTGTTCCGCTCGCAGATCGACACGATCGAGTTCTTCAGCCGCGTCATGGACCCGGAGGCGACCGATCCTCAGCTCTACGTCAACGAGTGCAGCAACGCGATCTTTTCGCTCCTGAAGAAGGAGTACGCTCCCGCGCGCACGCGGGCGCTGGCGGCCACGTCCCGTCTGAAGGCGATGCCGGCCCTCCTGGAGCATGGCAAGACGAACCTGACCAGGCCGGTCGGCCTCTACGCCCGGCTCGCCATCGACGCCGCCCGCGCCATCGACCCCCTGTTCAAGGACAGTCTGTCGACCCTCGCGGCCGACCTGAAGCCCGGTGAGCGGGACGATCTCGTCAGGGCTGCCGATGCCGCCGTCGCCGCCGTGCACGGCTTCGCCGACTGGCTGGAGAAGCGGCTGCCTCAGATGACGGCGTTCAAGCCGATGGGTGAGGCGAATTACAACGAGCTCCTGCGCCGCTCGTATCTGCTGCCACTCGACGCGCGGCAGGTCGAGATGCTCGGCCAGGCCGAGCTGGCCCGTTACCGGGCCCTCGAGGCGCTCCTCCCCGATCCGTCCCTGGCCGATCCGGACCCGGCCCGCGGCCGCGCCGTCCCCAAGGACCAGCAGGAGTTCCTGAAGGCCTACGAGAGCCGCGAGGACGAGATGATCCGATTCCTCAAAGAGAGGGATCTCGTGACTCTGCCGCCGTACCTCGGGCATTTCTCCATCCGCCAGCTCCCGGCGGCGTTCAAGCCGACGAGCCCGGGCGGCTTCATGAATCCCCCCGGTCTCTACGACACCGACGCGGGCGGCTTTTATTTCATCCCGACCTACGACCCGAAGAGCGCCAACTTCTACATCCGGGCGGCCATCGAGGACCCGAGACCGATCCTGGGTCACGAGGGGGTCCCCGGCCACTTCCTGCAGCTTTCCATCGCCAACCACCTGCCGGACGAGATCCGCCGACAGCACGGCGACGGCGTCTTCGTCGAAGGCTGGGCGCTGTACACCGAGGAGATGCTGACGCGTACCGGCCTCTACCCCGAGGGCTCGGCCGCTCAGGGCCAGGTGCTGCGTCTGTCGCGCTACCGCGCCGCCCGCGTGGGCGTCGACGTCAACCTGCACACCGGCCGTTGGACCTTCGACCAGGCGGTGAAATATTTCATGGTGGCCGGCGGGCTCGACCGCGAGGCGGCCGAGGGCGAGGCCTCCGGTGCCGCCTCGGAGCCGACTCAGAAGATCACCTACATGGTCGGCAAGTGGCAGATCATGCGCTTGCTCGGACTGTACCGCGATCGCAAAGGGAAGGAGTTCCGGCTTGGCGCCTTCCACGACGATCTGCTGAAGAGCGGCAGCCTGCCGCTGTCGATCGTCGAGTGGCTGGTCCTCGACGATCCCGGGACGGTCGAGCGCGTGATCCATGAATGAGGCCGGGCCGCCCCACGACAGGGTCAAGTTGCCTGCAGCGAGCGCGGGTCTCGCAATGAGCGACCCTCGCTTCGTAAGTGGTGCCGGGTTGAGGCGCGGCTTGCTTCGTGGTCCTATCAGCCTACATTAGAGATGGAGAACCAGTGGTCCACATGACCACCGGATGATCAGGATCGCCCGCTGACGATGTCAACGATCCAACGGATCACGCGACGACCGTCTCAGGTGAACACCCGATGCGACAAGGCGGCAGGAAGCGTCCCGTAGACATTCTCCTGGTGGAGGATAATCCCGCCGACGCGCGCCTGGCGGCCGAGGCCCTGCGAGAGAGCAGCTTCGACAACCGACTGCACTGGGCCTCGGACGGCGTGCAGGCGATGGCCTTCCTGCGCCGCGAGGGGAAGGATGCGGAGGCCCCCCGGCCCGATCTGATCCTGCTGGACCTCAACCTGCCAAAGAAGGACGGTCGCGAGGTGCTGGCCGAAGTGAAGGGCGACCCGTCCCTGAAACGGATTCCCGTCGTGGTCCTGACGACCTCGCAGGCCGACTCGGATCGGAACCGGAGCTACGAGCTGCACGCCAACTGTTATTTCGTCAAGCCGCGACAGTGGGACGAGTTCGTCGAGTTGATGCAGGCGATCAGAGACTTCTGGTTCACCCGGGTCAGTCTGCCGGATCCGCCCCCCGCGCTTCACGAGGCGCCGAGCGCCCCCGTGGCGCAGGACCCTCCCGCTCCGATCCGCGCCGCCCGGGAGGGTCACCCCGGTGAGCTCAAGGTGCTCCTGGTGGAGGACAGCCCCTCGGACGCGCGCATCGTGCGCGAGCTGCTGACGGACGCCGGACGCCGCAAGACCTCGCTGCTGTGCGCCTCGACGCTCGGCGAAGCGATGTCGCGTCTGCGCGAGCGGCCGTTCGATGCGATCCTCCTCGACCTGTCCCTTCCCGACAGCGGGGGTCTCGACGGGCTGGCGTCACTGCACGGCCGGGTGACGGGGGTGCCGATCGTCGTGCTGACCGGCCTGAAGGACGAGGCTCTGGCCGCCCGGGCGCTGCGTCAGGGAGCGCAGGATTACGTGGTGAAGGGAAAGTTCGACGGCGATTCCCTGTCGCGTGCGCTCGAGCATGCCATCGAGCGGACGCGCGGCGGGATCTATGTGGAGTACCTGGCCCACCACGACACGCTGACGGATCTGCCGAATCGCACCCTGCTGCACGATCGGCTCTGCCTGGCGCTGGAGCATGCGCGCCGCAACCGGCTGACGCTCGCCGTCCTGTTCATCGACCTCGATCATTTCAAGGAGATCAACGACGGTCTGGGACACGGGACCGGGGACCAGCTCCTGCAGGCCGTCGGGGCGAGGCTGAGCGGCAGCGTGCGCGCCAGTGACACGGTGGCTCGCGTGGGCGGCGACGAGTTCACCATCCTGCTCCCCGAGATCAAGCGCACACAGGACTTGGCGACCGTTTCCGCGAAGATCCTGAACAGCTTCCGATCGCCGTTTCTGATCGGCCGGCGGGAGATCACCATGACCGCCAGCATCGGCGCCAGCCTGTACCCGAACGACGGCGAGGATGCCGACACTCTTTTGAAGTCGGCGGACTCCGCCATGTACCGGGCCAAGGAGCACGGCCGGAACAACTTCGAGCTCCACTCCTCCGTCGTGGCATCCTTGAGCGAACGCCAGAGCATGAACGCGTCGCTCCAGGAGGCGCTGCGGCGTGACCAGCTCGTCCTGCATTACCAGCCGACGGTCGATGCGGTGAGCGGGCAGATCGTCACCCTGGAGGCCCTCCTCCGCTGGCAGCACCCTCACGGAAAGCTGCTCCGTCCAAGCCGGTTCCTGCCGCTGGCCGAGGAGACCGGTCTCATCGTCGACATCGGCGCATGGGTGCTGCGCGCCGCTTGCCTCCAGGGTCGCTCCTGGCAGAGCGCGGGCCTGCCGCCCCTCCGCGTCGCGATCAACGTGTCCCACCGGCAGCTGAGCCAGGGGCGATCCTTGGTCGAGACGGTGGAGGCGGCGCTGCGGGAGAGCGGACTCGGGCCCCGGCGCCTCGAGATCGAGGTCAAGGAGGCGTCGGTGATGTACGACGAGTCGACCGCGATCCGGACGCTGCGCGCTCTGCACGACATGGGGATCCGGATCAGCATCGACGACTTCGGGACCGGCTATGCTTCCCTGAGCCGACTCAAGTGCTTCCCGTTCGGCAGCGTCAAGATCGATCGGACCTTCATCCGGGACGTGACCTTCAGCCCCGACGACGCGGCCATGGTCGCCGCGATCACCGCCATGGCTCACAGCCTGCGGATGAACGTCGTGGCCGAGGGCGTGCTGACCGGAGAGCAGGTCTCCTACCTCCTGCGTAACCAGATCGACCAGATGCAGGGTCCGTATTTCTCCAAAGCGCGCCCTGCCGAAGAGTGCACGGAACTGATCGCGGCCGGCAAGGTGACACTCGACCGGGCGCGGAAAACAGTCGGCTGACGCGGCGAGCGGCGCCGCCGGCCATTGGACCCCCGGGCAAGGCTCACCCCGGGGACGCCTGCCCCGATCAGCCGACGCTGAATCAGGAAGTCACATCGAAGGCGTCCACGACGATGAAGGTGCCACCCCCCGTGGATGATGTGCCCGTGACCTTGATCGTCAAGGTGTGGGAACCCGCCGGCAGACCGCTGGCGGCGAACACCACTGCCTGCGGTTGGTCGCTCGTGGCAAAGGTGTCCACCGTCGCCACCAGGGTCCCGTCGAGGAGCACCTGCGCGATCCCTCCGAAGGTGCCCTTGAAGCTGATCCAGCTCACGCCCGTTCCGTTGAAGCTCAGCGTGGCGGTGTCGTTCGCATTATTCGACTCCTTGACCGTGCCGCCGCTCACGCGAGGGTCGGATGCGGTGAGCCACGTTCCAACGTAGACCACTGACAGACTGTCATCCTCAACGCGGGTCGTGGAGGAGGGTGGCGGGGTGGGCGTCGGCGTGGGGGTCGGAGTCGGCGTCGGGGTCGGTGTGGGAGTCGGCGTGGGGGTCGGAGTCGGCGTGGGGTTCTGACAGGTGAACCCCGGCGGAGGCGTGGTCGAGCGGTTCCCCTTGTGGAGCTGGATGTTGCCTCCCTGGATTGGCCCGTCGCCGGCCCAGGCCCCGGCGCTGTACCCGTTGCTGAGGCCGATTGAGAACAGGTCGCTGCCCCGGCCCGGCTCCCCGTTGTCGGTCACCTTGACCTCGTAGCTAAACCCCGCGACTCCGTTGATCTTGCAAGTGCCCTGGATATAACGGGTGTTCTCGTCGATGAAGAAGTAGCCGGTGACGCCGGTCCCGTGGACCTTCATCGGAGGGGTCGTGCTG
This sequence comes from Acidobacteriota bacterium, assembly GCA_036826235.1. Classification (GTDB taxonomy): domain Bacteria; phylum Acidobacteriota; class Polarisedimenticolia; order Gp22-AA2; family Gp22-AA2; genus Gp22-AA3. Next base: position 7,352 of record DAISWT010000126.1, read on the forward strand.
TGGTCGTTGTACTCGAGGTGACCCCAGAAGGCGCCGTTCTTGACGCCGCCCCCGACACCGAAATTCGCGTGGGCGCCGTTGTGGACGATGAACCCGCCGCCCGTCACGAAGTCGCACGGGACCTCATTGGTGCTCCAGGCGCCCGCGGGACCGGCGGCCAGCAGCAGAAGCGTCGTGATCAGGATGAGA
>DAISWT010000127.1:0-7467 GCA_036826235.1 Acidobacteriota bacterium
CGGCCGAGGAACGAGCCGAGGGCCGCCCCGACGCGGACCAGGGACCCCTCGCGCCCGAGCGACCCGCCGGTCGCGACCGTGATGATGGTCGCACCCGCCTTGAGCAGGCTGCGTCCGATCGGCAGGACGCCGCCGCGCTGAGCCACCGCCTCGATGATGCCCGCCGTGCCGTGCCCGCCTACCGGCTGGCGCGTGATCAGGATGATGAGCCCGACCAGCGCGCCCCCGGCGACCGGGATGAGAAAGCGGTGCCAGGCCGGGGCGGCCAGGGCGTGCTCCAGCAGCTCGTGGCGCGATCCCCAGAACAAGTCCTGCGCCAGGCCGAGCAGCCGGATGAGGGCCACCGACGCGAAGCCGGTCGCCACACCGGTGAGCGGCACCAGGATGAGAAAGCGTTTCTCGCCCGGAGGGCGCGTCCTCAGAGACGCGAACGGCCGCCAGTCGGTGAACCGACTCATCCGGTCCTCCCCGCTACATTGTAATTCTTCGACCCGCCGGGCGCCCGCGCCCGGGGAGTCCCTGTCCCGGCCTGGGCTCTGGTAGAATGACGCGCCCCGCATGGCCCGTTCGGCCGGGTGCGCCTGCCGCCCGCCCCATGCGCCGGGCCGGGAGCCATCCAGCGTTTCGATGAAGTCGACCGGCGGCCGCCCCCAGACATCCTCCATCCTGAAGATGGCAGCCCCCCTCGTGCTGTCGTTCCAGATGCGCAGCCTGTTCACCTTCGTGGACCTGGCGTTCGCCGCGACGCTGGGAGACGCGGCGATCGCGGCGGTCGGCGGGCTGTCATTCCCCTACGAGATCCTGATGGCGGCCTGCTGGGTCGGGGTGTCGACCGGCGTGACGTCCAACCTGTCGCAGGCGATGGGCAAACGCCAGGGACAGCGCATCGATCAGGTCCTGTCGGTGTCGCGGCTGGTGGTCTGGTCGCTCGTGCCGCTGTTCACCGCCATCGCCCTGTACATCTATTTCGGCGCCGACCACATGGGCCTCGACCCCGGTCTGGCGCGCAAGTTCTCGGTCTACGGCGCTGTGCTGATCGGCGGGTCGGCGTTCACCGCCTTCTGGTCGATCATCCCCGATTCGATCGTCAAGGCACACCACGACACCAAGTCCACGATGTGGGCCGGCATCTGGTCGAACCTGATCAACGTCGGTCTGAACACGATCTTCCTGTTCGTGTTTCACTGGGGCGTCTTCGGCATCGCCTTCTCAACCGTGCTGGGGCGGTTCGGCGGGCTGGTGTACGCGCTGCGCAAGGCGGCCGCGCACGAGGCGGAGCGCAAGGCGAGCGGCCTCGACACCGACCCGGCGCTCGACCCGCACCCGTTCCGCTCGCTGATGGGGCTGGCGGTCCCCTCGACCCTCACCTTCGGGCTGATGGCGGTGGAAACGGCGCTGGTCAACTGGCTGCTGGCCCGGCGGCCGGGAGCGACGGAGGCGATCGCCGCCTATGGCATCTATTCGCGCGTGCTGCAGTTCGCGGCGATGCCGATCATCGCCGGCGCGGTCGCCGTCCTGCCGTTCGTGGCTCGGCGCTTCGGCGAGGGGGACGTCGCGGCGATCCGCCGTGGCGTGCGCGACATCATCGCCGCCGCCACCGTGTACTGCATCGGCATCGTGACGCCGGCGATCCTGTTCGGCGGCCCCCGGCTGGCGCACGCCCTGGCCGAGTCCCCCCGGACCGCCGACCTGGGCACCGTGGCTCTCGCCTTCTGCCCGTTCGCCTGCCTGGCGATGATCCCGTTCGCACTCTGCCGTCCGGCCTTCGAGGGCCTGCAGCGCGGCCGCCCCGGGCTCACCATGGCGGCGGTGCGCTACGTCCTCCTGACGATCCCCTGCGCCCTGGCCGGGATGAGCACGGCTCAGGCGCTCGGCAGGCCGGAGCTCTATGGGCTGCTCGGCGGCCTGATCGTGTCCTCATCAATCGCTTCGATCGTCTTCCTGATCTGGCTGCGCCGGTCCCTGCGGCATCTGGAGCTCGAGGTGCCGGGCCCGGAAAGGACCGCCTCCGATCCCGCCGCGCCGGGCCCATCGCGTCCGACGGCGGAGCCGGGTCGCGAACGCTTCGCCGCTCCCGCGGGTGTCCCCCGGAGCGCAGGTACGGGCGATCCGTCGATCTGACCCCGCGTCTGGACTCGGTCGCGGAAAAGAGTAAATTGACGCCGCAGCATGCCTGAGCGCGACGCACCGCGAATCTTTCACGGGCTCCTGCTCTGCCTGGTGGTATCGGGCATGAGCGGCCTCATCTATGAAGTCACCTGGATGAGGTCACTCGAGCTGATTTTCGGCGCGACGTCGTTCGCCATCGCGACGGTCCTGGCCGCCTTCATGGGAGGGCTGGCCCTCGGGAGCTCCTGCGTGGGGACTGCGGCGCGCCGTCTCGAGGCCTTCAATCCACTGCGCGTCTACGGCGCGATCGAGTGCCTCATCGGCGCGTCCGGCCTGCTCGTCCCCGTGACGCTCAAGGCGCTCGTCCCCCTCTACCGGCTGACCTGGGAGCGTTTCCACTCTTCGTTCGCCGTCTTCAGCCTGTGGCGCTTCGTGCTCTGCTGCGCCGTCCTCATCGTCCCGACGGCGCTGATGGGCGCCACGCTGCCGATCGTCAGCCGGCTGGCCGGGCCCGGGGACGGCGACGGCGCCGGGACGGGCCGGCGGGTCGGTGTCCTCTACGCCGTCAACACCCTCGGCGCGGTGATCGGCTGCGCCGCGGCCGGTCTGGCGCTCCTTCCCTGGATCGGACTGAGACGGACCGGGTGGCTGGCGGTCGGACTGAACCTCCTGGCCGCTTCGATCGCCTTCCTGCTGGCGCGCCTCAGGGAAGATCCGGGGACGATCGCTACACCCGCCGCGCAGCCGCCCGTGGCGCCTCCCTCTCCGACCTCCTGCCGCGCGACGGAGGGCCCGGGCCGTGCCGGGCCCGTCCTGGTCGCGCTTTACGCCGCGTCGGGCGTCACGGCCATGGTGTACGAGGTCGCCTGGAGCCGGCTCCTCGTCCTGATTCTCGGCTCGTCGACCTACTCGTACACGATCATGCTGACGACGTTCCTTTCCGGGCTGGCGGCTGGAGCGTGGCTCGGCATCCGACTGATGCGACGGCGTGTCGATGCGCTGCTGGCGGCGGCGTTCTGCCAGGCCTTCGTGGCGCTGACGACCTACCTCGGTCTCTATGTCGTGCGCGAGCTGCCGTACCTGTACGTCGTCGCCCACGATCGTCTGCAGCCTTCGCCACGGGGCCTCCTGGGCGTTCAGCTGGCGCTGGCCGCCGGACTGATGGTCCTGCCGACGCTCGGACTTGGGGCGATGTTCCCGATCACCCTCGGCGGGCTGGGCCCCCGGGGCGATCGGGCCCCCCGCGTGGTCGGCCTGGCGTACGCCGGCAACACGCTCGGCGCCATCATCGGCTCGGTGGCGGCCGGGTTCTGGCTGGTCCCGCGTCTGGGCAGCCGCGGCGCGCTGGCCGCCGGGATCGCGGTCAGCGCCTTCCTGGCGCTGCCGGCCCTGGCGGCGGCCCGCACGCCGCTGCGCCCCCGCTTGCGGGCGCTGTTCGCGTGCGCCGTTCTGGCGCTCGCCGCCGACGTGATCCTCGACACCCCCCGCCTCCCGCCCGAGGTCCTGTCCAGCGGGGTGTTTCGCTACGCCGATCGTTACAGCGGGGCCGACCGCGCGCGGTTCTACGAGGCGGCGCGCGCGAACCACGGCGACATCCTGTTCTTCAAGGAGGGACTGACGTGCACGGTGACCGTCTTCCGCACGACCTCGGCGCTGGCCCTCCTGGTCAACGGCAAACCGGACGCCTCGGTGCCGCCCGGCCTGGCCGAGCCGTTCGGCCGGCGCAGGACGGCACGGCTCGGCGACCTACCGACCCAGGTGCTGCTCGCCCAGATCCCGATGCTGCTGGCCCCGCGGATGGACCAGGTCCTGGTGATCGGTCTGGGGAGCGGCGTCACGCTCGGATCCGCGCTGACCCATCCGGTGCGGGGCGTCGAGTGCGCGGAGCTGGAGGACGCCGTCGTCCGCGGCAGCCGGTTCTTCGACAAGGCGAGCGGCGCGCCACTTGCGGATCCGCGCGTCAGGCTGGTGGTGAACGACGCCCGTAACCACCTGCTGGTGACCCATCGGCTCTACGACGTGATCATCTCGGAGCCATCGAACCCCTGGGTCGCCGGCGCAGCCGGCCTGTTCACGCGGGACTTTTTCGAGCTGGCGCGCTCGCGGCTGGCCGGCGACGGCCTGTTCTGCCAGTGGGTGCAGCTGTACGAGCTGGGCACCCAGGAATTCCGCGCGATTCTCCGCGGCTTCACCTCGGTCTTCCCCGAGGTGCACGTCTTCCGCGTCGCCACGGACGCCATCCTGATCGGCTCGAACGGCACGACGCCGCTCCGGCTGGAGCGCATCCTGGCGCGTGGCGGACCGCGCATCGAAGCGGACCTCGAGCGCATCGGCATCCACACGCCGGCGGAACTGATCGCCCACTACTGGGTGGGCGGCGCCGAGCTGCGCGGCAGCCTCGGACCGGGACCGGTCAATACCGACGACAACATGCTGATCGAGTTCACCGCCCCCCTGCGCATGCTGGCCCGCAGCCAATCCGATCGGGAGGCGCAGGCGCGCGAGCTGGCGACGATGTTCGCCGGCCACACGACGGGGATCGCGTCGCATCTTGGCCTCGTGGAGGCGGACCGGCCCGGGCAGAGCTCCTTCTACGCCGGCCTGGCCGCGGCCTCGGTGGCGCAGGGCTACGCCGATACCGGCGTCCTGTATGCCCGCCGGTCGCTGGAGATCGAGCGCAATCCGGCGGCCGCGCGGGCTTACGGCGAGGCTCTGGCGCTCGGCGGACTTCCCGGCGAGGCCTTGAAATGGCTGGGCGGGGCGGTCCGCGAATTCCCGCGCGACACGGGACTGTGGCGTTCGCTGGTGACGCTGGAACGAAGCGCGCAGGACTGGGCCGCCGTCAGGCGCGACGCCCGAACGCTCACGGGGCTCGACCCGCAGGACCGCCCGGCGCGCTACTGGCTGGGGGAGAGCCTGTTCCGCGCCGGCGAGCGCGCCGCGGCGCTCCTGACTCTCGAGCCCCTGGCCCCCGGGGCCTGGGACGGCGGGGCCGCCCCGGCCGCGCGCGCACCCGCTACGGGATCTGACAACGCGCTGCCGGAAGAGACGGTGGCCGATCTGGGGTTTCTTATCGGTTCCCTGCGGCATTCAGCAGGCCATCCCGAAGGGTCCATCGCGCCACTCCGGATGTACCTCCGGCTCCGCCCGGCCGACCGCACGGCACGGACGATTCTGGCCGACGCGCTGGAGAAGACAGGCCGGGCGCGCGAGGCGGAAGTCGAGCGCCGCCGCCTCGGCGCCGATTCCGCCGCCCAGGCGGCCCGGCGTCTCGCCGCGGCGAAGGCGGCCTGGGACGCCGATCCGCCCGAGAAGGTCCGCGCCCTGCTCGAAGAGGCGCGCGAGTTCGCGCCCGACAGCGATGAGGTCGCCTTCCTGCTGGCGCGCGCCTGCGTTCGCACCGGCGAGGCGCCGCGGGCGGCGCGGCTCCTGGAAGAGTTTCTCGACGCGAACCCCGACCATCCGTGGGCCGTCGGCTATCTCGGTCAGATCGACGCCGCGGACGGCAGGGCGGAGCGCTCGCGCCTCCTGGCCGAGCGCTACACCGCGCTCACCGGCAGACGGTGGCAGGTCATCGACGACCGGTAGAGGTTGCGGGAGGCGCCGGCCGCGCTACTGCGTGAGGACGAAGAGGACCTTCTGGCCCTTGACGGCAGCCTCGTTCAGCACGGTCACCTCGACCGTCCCGTCCTCGACGAAGTGCACGCCGATGTCGCGCCCTTCCTTCAGGAAATTCGGGACGATGCGCACGTCCCTGATGTGATCGATGCCGAACTGGCTGGGCTTGAGGGTGATCGATTTCGTCTTGGTCAGGTCGATGTTGTTGGCGAATTTCACCTCGCCGATGTTCTCGACCTTGTTGACCGTCTTCAGGACGCCGCGGGCGCGCAGGCGGTCCTCGAGGTCGGCGTCGTACCACACCGAGTTCTGGTGCTCCGCGAGCTTGGCCCCGGTGATGCGCGCCTCTTCCTGGGCCTTGGTCTTCTCCATCTCGAGCTGCGCGACGCTCGATTCGAGCTGCGCCTTCTTCGTCTCGAGCCCCTCGATTTCTTTCTGCAGATTGTCGCGCAGCGCCTCCAGCTGAGCCTTCTCATCCTCGAGGCCGCTCGCCTTGGCGACGGCCGCGTCTTTCTCCTGGATCAGCTTCATCTCCTTGGCACGGACCAGGGCGAGCGGGCTGTGCCTGGCGTCGCCCTGTGACACCCACGTGCCGAAGAAATCCTTCGCCGGGTCATAGTAGAAGTGGACCTTCATCCCCTTCTCCATGCTGGTCTCCATGATGTTCAGGCGGGCGACCAGCTCTTTGGCGCGGGTCTCGGGGACGCCCTTCTCCTTGACCAGGTACTGCTCGGCGAGCTTCATGTGGGTATCGCCCGGCTTCACCTCGACGCCGTCGCCGGGAAGCAGCGATTCGAGCTGCGTGACCTTGTTCTGCAGGTCGCGGATTTTCTTCATGTCCTCGACGACCTGGCCCAGGATGCCGCGATAGGAAGGGTCCTTCTCGTTGCGGACGAGATCGTCGAGGGCCTGCTCCTCCTCGGCGCTCAGGCCCTGCGTGAACACCTGCGAGAAGGAGACCGGCTTCTTGTGGAGGAACTCCATGGTCTTGTTGAACTGCTGGATCCGGCCGTAGACATCGCGCGTCTGGCTGTCGATCTGGTCGCGCGCGCTCTTCAGCTCGACCAGGAGCTGCTCCGTGTTCCTGGGGATAGGCCGCTCGGTGAGCTTCTTGGGGAACATCGCGTAGTAGCCAAAATATCCCCCGATGCCGAGGCCGGCCGCGAGCACAACGGCGCCAACAGTCATGAGAAGCCACTTCCAGCTCCGCTTTGGCTTCTCTTCGGGAAGCTTGATATCCTCAATCGGATCGAAAAGACTGTGCGCCATAGTCGAGGTCCTCTCCTGTGCGAAAGTCTCTAGATTCTAGCGTGACGACGCCATCGGCGCAACCGGAAATCCAGCGCGCGGCGCGGCATTCGAGCAGAGGGCGGCCGGGGTCCGGACGGGGCGAACGCCCCGGATCCGGCGGGACTGTGCCGACCGGCCTGCGGCTCGCCGCCGTCGCGCTGACGATTGCGGTGGCGCCGGCGCTCCAGGCTTCCCGGGCGGCTGGCGCAGCCGGGTCGTCCGCCATGGTGCTCGGTCCGGACGGGCTCTTGTATTCCTGGAGCCCGGGTGGCGCCGAGCTGCAGCCTCTCCCGCCGGTCCTTGCCGAAATTGACAACCGGGCCGTCAACGACCTGGCGGTCTCGGGCGACGGTCGATTGGAGCTCGTGCTCATCGCGGCGCCGCCCGATACACAGGCTGGAAGGCACCCCCGTCAGGAGGGCCTGGCGGCAGTGGTCGCGACCGGCAACG
>DAISWT010000128.1:0-7375 GCA_036826235.1 Acidobacteriota bacterium
CCGCCTCTGGCCTCTGGTGTCGGGGACTTTCGATGAGAGGGCCGCCGCATGGTAGCCAAACGCGCCGCGGGGTGTCAAACGACCCCGCCGGCGCACGGCCGGCGATATCTTTTTTACATGGCTTTACAGCGCGCCGCTGGGCGCGCCTGCGTGGAGGGTGGTATCCTCGGCGGCATGAAACTGCGGACCCAGTTGATCCTGGCGTTCCTGCTCCTGGCCGTGGTGCCGCTGGGAGCGATCACCCTGTACTCGTACCGCTCGTCGGCGCGCGCGCTCCGCCGGACGGTCGAGGCCGAGGCGGCGCGCCTGGCGGAGGAGATGAACGACCGCATGACGGTGGTCACCGCCGGTCTGAGCCGGCGGATCGACAGGCTCGAGTCGCTGCCGCTGCCCGAGACGCCCGCCGCCGCCGAGACGCCGGTCGAGGCCACCGACCCGGTGCTACTGGGCCGGATACTCGCGGCTCTCGGCGACGCCGCCGACTACGTCGAGGCGTTCGAGTTCACCCCCGCGGCGCCGGCCGCCCACCCGGGTGGCGGCCGTCCCTCCGTCGGCCCGGCGGCCCGTCCGCCTGTGGTCATTCCGCTGCCCCGCATCGTCGGGGAGATCGCCAAGGACCCGAACCTGGCGCCGGTGATCCGGCTCGCCGCCGAGTCGATACCGCCCGAGGCGGCCGACAAGGTCAGGCAGGTGCTGCAGGAAAAGCTCGGTCCGAGCGGGCAGGACATCCTCCGCCTCGTACAGGAGAAGATCCGGGCGGCGTCGGTGGCGAGCGACGCCCCGGCGGCGCGACGGGAGGCCCCGGCCGCGATCCTGTCGCTGAAACAGGAGTTCGGCTGCCCGCTGAAACGCGGCGGCCAGACCGTCGGTCATCTCAAGGCCAAGGTCAGCGCCGGCCGCCTTTTGCGCGAGGTCCTGTCCCAGACCCGGCGCGAGCAGCGTGAGATTCCGTTCGCCATCGATGCCGCCGGCAACCTGTTCACGCCCGACCCCGCCGACGAGCCGACGCTGCGCGGTCTGGAGCGGGCGGCGGCCTCTGGGCGCGCGGGCGCGCTGGACAACGGGCCGCCGGGCACGCAATCGCTGGTCTCGGAGCCGGCCGATCCGGCGGGCGGCGAACATCCCCACGCCGGGGATCAGAAGGTGCGCGTGGACCTCCGGCCCGACGAGAACTGGGTGGTGGTGATGCGAGAGGATCCGGCGAGCGGGCTGGCGTTCGGCATCGCCCGCCCGGTCGGCGAGGCGCTGGGCGAGATCCGGCGCGCCTCCGCCCGCAATCTCGGCGCCGGGCTGGCGCTCGCCTCCCTGGCGCTGCTCGGCGTCGTGCCGATCTCGCGCCGCATGACGCACAACCTGTCCGACCTGACGCGCGCCGCCGGCGAGCTCGCCGCCGGCCACCTCGAGACGCAGGTCCCGGTGCGCTCGCGCGACGAGATGGGCCAGCTCGCGGAGGCGTTCAACCGCATGGCGCGGGAGCTGGCCGCCAACCAGGATCGTCTGGTCGAGCAGGAGCGGCTGCGCAAGGAACTGGAGCTCTGCCGCAGGATCCAGAGCGAGCTCCTGCCGAAGAAGCCGATGTCGTACCCGTTCGCGGAGGTGCAAGGGGTGTCGATCCCGGCGCACGAGCTGGGGGGCGATTTCTTCAACTACTTCGACCTGCCGGGCGGCGAGGTGGCGCTGTTCATGGGGGACGTGTCAGGCAAGGGAGTCCCGGCGGCGCTCCTGATGGCGAACCTGCAGGCGACGCTGAAGGCGCGCATGCCGCACGAGCCGGACCTGGCCTCCTTCGCCGAGCGGCTCGATCGCGAGGTCGAGTCCTCCACGCCGCCCGAGGTGTACCTGACGCTGTTCCTCGGTCTCCTCGACCCGGCGCGCCGCGAGCTCCGGTTCGTGAACGCCGGCCACGAGAGCCCCTTCCTGTTGCGCCGCGACGGCCGGCTCGAGCGGCTCGACGCGACCGGCCGCCCGATCGGCCTGATGCCGGGGGGCGGGTACGCCGAGCGCCGCGTGACGCTCGAGACGGGCGATCGGTTGTTCCTGTACACCGACGGTCTTCTCGACGCCGAGAACCCGTCGGGTGTCGCGTTTGGCGCCGAGCGTCTCGAGGCGCTCCTGGCGCACGAAGGCGCCCTCGACCCTCCCGCCCTGCTGGCGCGCGTCGAGCGCGCCTACCAGGAGCACCGCGGGACGATGGACGCCGCCGACGACGCGACGCTCCTCGTTCTCAAGGTCGGCGACTGGGCGATGGCCCGCGACCGGACCATCCCGTGGATGGCGGCGCCGCCCGGCCCGAACGCGTCGGCGAGGGTCTGAGTCGACTTCGCCCAGAACAACCCGCCTCGACACGGACTCCGCCTTCCCCTGCGATCGCACCGGTCTCCCCGGTCGGCGGCCCCCGGCACGCCTCGGTTCCGAGGCCGCGCCCGAGTATCGTACAATGCGCACGCGTGGCCGGGGTTTAGCGAGGTATCACATGAAGAGAGCACTCACGACGGGCGTCACGGGTCAGGACGGTTCCTATCTGACCGAGCTCCTCCTGAGCAAGGGCTACGAGGTGCACGGCATCATCCGTCGCGCCTCGACCTTCCACACCGAGCGCATTGACCATCTTTATCAGGACCCGCACCTGCGCGGCACGCGGCTGTTCCTGCACTACGGCGACCTCAGCGACTCGGTCGCCCTCGTCAAGCTGCTCAACGAGCTGAAGCCGGACGAGATCTATCATCTGGGGGCGCAGAGCCACGTGCGCGTCAGCTTCGACATCCCCGAATACACGGCCGACATCAACGCGGTCGGAACGATTCGCATCCTCGAGGCGATCCGTCAGGCGGGTGTCCGGCCGCGCTTCTACCAGGCGTCATCGAGCGAGATGTTCGGCAAGGTCGTCGAGATCCCGCAGCGCGAGACGACCCCGTTCCACCCGCGCAGCCCGTACGGCGTATCGAAGGTCTTTGCCTTCTGGGCGACGGTGAACTACCGGGAGAGCTACGGTCTGTTCGCCGCCAACGGCGTCCTGTTCAACCACGAGTCGCCGCGGCGTGGCGAGACCTTCGTGACGCGCAAGATCAGCCGGGCGGTCGCCCACATCAAGGCGGGCCTGCAGAAGAAGGTCTATCTCGGCAATCTCGAGGCCAAGCGCGACTGGGGCTACGCGCCCGAGTATACCGAAGCCATGTGGCTCATCCTCCAGCAGGACAGTCCCGATGACTACGTCATCGCGACGGGCGAGACACATTCCGTCCAGGAGTTCTGCGAGGAGGCCTTCGGTCTTGTGGGGCTCGACTGGCGGAAGTATGTCGAGCTCGACCAACGCTACCTTCGCCCGGCCGAGGTCGACGTCCTGATGGGCGACCCGAGCAAGGCGAAGAAGCGGCTGGGGTGGGAGCCGAAGGTGAAGTTCAAGGAGCTGGTGAAGATCATGGTCGAGGCCGACGTGAAGGCCCTCGAAGACCGACTGGCCGGCAAGGTCCCTGCAGTCGAGGATGAGAGACCCTGACATCATGAGCTTCTGGCACGACCAGCGGGTCGTCGTCACCGGGGGTGCGGGATTTCTAGGCTCGTTCGTGGTCGAGACGATCAAGGCGCGCGGCTGCCGGAACATGGTCGTGCCCCGCAGCGCCGAATACGACCTGCGCGAGCGCGCCGCCGTCGCGCGTCTGTTCCGGGAGGCGCGACCGACGCTCGTCCTGCACCTCGCCGCCGTGGTGGGCGGGATCGGGGCCAACCGCCTGCATCCAGGCAGGTTCTTCTACGACAACGCGGTGATGGGCCTCGAGATCATCGAGCAGGCGCGCCTCTTCGCGCTCCCGAAGCTCGTGGTGGTCGGAACCATCTGCGCCTACCCGAAGTTCACCCCCGTGCCCTTCAAGGAAGAGGACCTGTGGAACGGATACCCCGAGGAGACCAATGCGCCGTACGGCGTCGCCAAGAAGGCGCTCCTCGTTCAGTGCCAGGCCTACCGCCAGGAGTACGGGCTCAACGCCGTCTTCCTCCTGCCCGTCAACCTCTACGGACCCCGCGACAACTTCGACCCGGCGTCGTCCCACGTCATCCCGGCGCTCATCAAGAAGTGCGTCGATGCCCGCGACCGGGGCGAGGCGTTCATCCAGGGCTGGGGCACCGGCTCGCCGACGCGTGAGTTCATCTACGTCGAGGACGCCGCCGAGGGCATCGTGCGCGCCGCCGAGAGCTACGACAAGCCGGAGCCCGTCAACATCGGCTCGGGAATGGAGATCTCCATCCGCGACCTGGCGCAGTTGATCGCCAGACTGAGCGGCTTCCGCGGCGAGATCCGCTGGGACCCGACCCAGCCCGACGGCCAGCCTCGCCGCTCCCTGGACATCACCCGGGCCGAGCGTGAGTTCGGCTTCCGCGCGCGCACGCCCTTCGACGAAGGCCTGCGCAGGACCATCGCCTGGTACGAACAACATCGTTCATGACCCCGTCCGCCCCGCCGCCCGAGAGGGACGCGCTCGTCCAGTATTTCGATGCGGCCGCCCCGGAGCGCGACCGCTGGATCGAGCGCAATCGCTATTACCACCATGAGCTGGAGCGCATCTTCTCCTTCTTCATCCCTCGAGGACGGTCCGTGCTGGAGATCGGCTCGGGAACCGGTCAGCTCCTCGACGCCCTGCACCCGTCGCGCGGCGTCGGCATCGACCTCAGTCCCGGCATGGTGCGCCAGGCGGCCCAGAAGTACCCGCATCTCGAGTTCCGTGTCGACGACCTCGAACGCCTCGACATCCAGGAAACGTTCGATTACGTCGTGATCTCCGATCTGCTGGGCTTCCTCCACGATGTCCAGGGCAGCTTCGAGCAGCTGCGGAAGGTCTGCGTCCCCCGCACGCGCGTGGTCCTCTCCTACTACAACTTTCTCTGGGAGCCGGTGCTGAGCCTTGGCGAGACCGTCGGCGCCAAGGCGAAGCAGCCGGTGCAGAACTGGCTGGGTCCCCTGGATGTCGAGAACCTGCTCGACATCGCCGGCTTCGAGATCATCCGCCGGCAGCCCCGCATCCTTCTCCCCAAGTACGTGCCGCTCGTGTCGGCCCTGTGCAACCGCATCCTGGTTCACCTGCCGCTGATCGAGAAGCTCGCCCTGACGTTCATCACCGTCGCGCGGATCAAGCCGGTGCCGATCCCCGAACCCTGCTCCGTGTCCGTCGTCATTCCGGCACGCAACGAGCGCGGGAACATCGAAGCCGCCGTCCGGCGAACGCCCCGGCTCGGGTCGCATACCGAGATCATCTTCGTGGAGGGCAATTCCAACGACGGCACGGCCGAGGAGATCGATCGCGTCATCGCCGCCTATCCCGAACGGGACATCACCCACATCCCCCAGGGCGGCGGCCGGGGCAAGGGGGACGCCGTGCGCAAGGGGTTCGCCGCCGCGCGCGGCGACATCCTGATGATCCTCGACGCCGACCTCACCGTGGCGCCGGAAGAGCTGCCAAAATTCTACAACGCTCTGGTGAGCGGCCACGGCGAGTTCGTTCACGGCTCGCGCCTCGTCTACCCGATGCAGAAACAGGCGATGCGCTCGCTCAACATCGTGGCCAACAAGTTCTTCAGCATGACGTTCACCTATCTGCTCGAGCAGCGCTTCAAGGACACCCTGTGCGGGACCAAGGTCCTGTTCGCGCATGACTACCGGCAGATCGCGGCCAATCGCGCCTACTTCGGCGATTTCGATCCCTTCGGCGATTTCGACCTCATTTTCGGCGCGGCGAAGCTGAACCTGAAAATCACGGAGATTCCGATCCACTACTTCGCACGCACCTATGGCACCACCAACATCAGCCGATTCAAGCACGGCTGGCTGCTGCTCCAGATGTCGGCGTTCGCCATGCGCAAGCTCAAGTTCGTCTGATCGCGTTCTCGGAGATCGGACGGGTCACGGGCCATCGGCTGCCGTTTCGTCACGAAAGGTCACAACGTGACCCTTCCCAGGATCGTCACTAAGGAGGGAAAGCCCCACGGGCCGTGAAGATCTGAACGCTGGTGAAGCGCGCATCGTTCCAGACCGGGAAGATTCCATCGCTGGTCACGGCGAGGTTGTTGTAATCGCCGCCGTCCCAGGTGGAATCGACTTTCGAGGAGGCCGTCGTCACGCGTACGTTGGGTAGGAAGGACTTCCCGTCGGCGGTGTTGGTGTAGAAGAGATCGTAGTCCACGCCGGAGGAGTCGAGGCGCCTGTCGAGCCAGGTCAGGCTCAGCAGCCCGCCCGGATGAGCGGCGATCCAGGGGAAGAACTGATCCGTCGTGGTGGCATCGTCGCTGACCTTCTGAGGAGCGCTCCACGTCGCGCCGCCGTCCCGGGACCTCGCCAATCGAATGTCGGCATTGACGCAGGCCGGATCGACGCCTGTCCCGAAGCAGGTGCCGTGCGGAAAGTCGGTCCAGGCGACCGAGATCGTCCCGTCCGGAGCGACGGCGACCGTCGGAAAGCTGGATGCGAAGATCCCGACGACGGGAGAGCCGAACTTCGGATCTCCGTTGTCCAACAGAAAGAAGCCAGGGCTCGGAAGGTCGGCGGCCGCATCGGCGGGCGCGCTCCAGCTCCGGCCGCCGTCCTTCGACTTGGAAAACTTGATCGCGGTCCGTCGATTCGGCTTGTTGTAGTCCATGTAAAACACGAAGACCGTCCCGTCGGGAGCCACCGCCGGGACGCTGTCCTGAACCCCCTCGACCACGCCGATCTGCTGGATGGGGATGAACCGGCTGAGGACGACGGGGCTGGACCAGCTCCGGCCGCCGTCTCGGGAGACCACGACCCGGATCATCTGCACCAGGCCTTGTCCCAGGTCGGTGATGTCCGTGAAGGACACGTAGAGGGTCCCTTGGAACCGGCTCTTGGGCCAGGTGTCGACGGCGATCCAGTCCTTGTCGGGCTCGGGCTGATTGAAGGGTACGCCACCCATGACCGCCACCGAGGACTGGGAGAAGGTTCGGCCGCCGTCGGTCGATCGGGCCACCCGGATGTCGGGGATGGAGTTTCCCTGGGGATCCATCCGGATATCCAGATACGAGTAATAAAAGTTCCCGCGGGCGTCCGCGGCCAGCGATGGATCGAAGCAATTGTCCACATCGGCCGCGAGCGGTGTCGTCCCGGCCGGGACCCAGGTCGCCCCTCCGTCTGTCGTGAAAACAATGAAGCAGGGGTGGGGCCTCTTGGCGGACGTCCTGCCGAAATAGCCCGCTACGAGGTTCCTGGGGTCCTTCGGGTTCACGGCGATGGTCGGTTCCACCTGTGGCAGAGATGCCGGCTGTCCCACACTGAGCTCGATGTTGCCGCCGAATCGCAGCGGCATCGGGTTTGCGGTCTGAGCCGACAGAGGTCCGGTCGTCAAGAAAAGAGAGAGGAGACCAACGAGGCGGG
>DAISWT010000129.1:0-7367 GCA_036826235.1 Acidobacteriota bacterium
GCGCGGCCAGTTCCCCTTGACCAGGCTCTCGTCGAAGTAGAAGGCCGGGTTGCCGGCGCCGTCCAGGACGCCCTGCTGGGCCACGAACGAACCGAAATACACGGCATTGCCGCTGGCCGTAAAGGTGCCGCTGTTATACATGACGCCGTCGAGGACGACATCCGTCTGGAACGGCAATCCTGTGTCGTCGCGCACCGGAGTGGCGCTGGCGGTCCAGCTCGCGGTGGTGCAGGTCGCGGCGTCCACGCAGTAGCGGTTGCCGGTCGCCGGATCGACAAATGATGCGGGCGCCGCGGTGCCGGTGACGCCGTTGCCCCTCACGGTGTACGTCCCAGTGAGAGTGCCCGGATATTGCAGGTTGACGAAACCGGAGGCGTCCTGTGGCTCGCCCGGTGGGAAGATGGTCCTGGTAATGCCGATGCTGCCTGCCCCGGTAGTCTGGAAGGTGGCCGTGTTCAAGTAGGTAAATCCCTGCATCCCATTCCAGTCGCTCGAGGAGTAGCTGATACCGGGCGTCAGGTTCGTCGTCGGCCATGCATCCGTGTACAGACCGCGGGGCGGCAGACCGTCCCGCGTGTCGAAGAAGAAAATGCCGCTCTTGCCGGTGGTTGCGGCCCCCATGGTGACCGGCGTTCCCGCACCGTCCTGCTGAAACTGGTCGGCGCTCGACCACGAGTAATAGTAATTTCCCCGGTTGCCGCCCTGGGCGATCGATTTCCAGAGGTTGTAGTCGAACGCCGGGCAGTTGATCACCGTGTTCTGAAAGACGTTCGTGTGGTAACTGGTGCCGTTGCCCGGGTACGGATAGGTGCCGCCCGGGAAAGTCATCGGATACGGCTGGGGGTTCGAGTTCGGCATGCCGGCGATCGTCCCGCCGGCGATGAACTTGAACCAGGGATCCTCGACCGCGGCCCCGGTGATGGCGGGATCGGCGGCCCAGGTCGCCAGGTTATGCGGCGTCGCGTCGGTATAGTACGTGCCCGGGTCGTTCAAAGCGTACGGGATGGAGCTCGGGACCTTGTTGTCCAGGTTGCCGGGAATGTTGGCCCCTGCCAGGGCGGAGCCGGTGCCCCAGTGGATCTCGAAGCTGCCGGTGTACGACAGATCGGCGCACGACTGCAGTGGTCCGACCGGCCCGGGCACCGGGATTTCGTTGATCACGGCTTTGACGACCCGCGTGGCGACCTGCCGCTCGTCGGCCGATCCCGGGTAGATGAACAGGCCGGACGTGACCTTGACGGTGGCGATCCCGAGACGTGTGGTCGTTCCACCGATGGTCGCGCTCGGTGGAGCGTAAATTTCAATCCGTGTGATTCGGGCCCGCAGGTCCACTTTTGGAAAGTTCGGGAACAGGGCCGCGTTGATGGTCGCCAGGTGCGCGGCGCTCACCACCAGATCCGGCCCGGCGTTGGGGAACGCGCCATCGAAACCGGTCTCGACCCCGATGTAGGTGTTCGCCAGGTCCGACCGATACGGCCGGTCGAGGATCGGGCTCGTCGTGCACACCGCATCCTTGTAAAGGGGGCGCGTGCAGTCGCCCGCCACCGCCTGCACTCGCGCCGTCCCGGGGTTGGCGTCGTGGTCGAACACCCTGAGTGTCCGGTCGACCTGCGCGCTGGTGGGGACCAGGTAGCCGGTGGAGGACGGATCGTTGAACCAATTCACGGCCAGCCGCGTCCCGGCCTCTGCGACGTACATCGCCGTCGCCGAGTTCCGCTCGTTCTCAGCGATCGTGCTTTCGGTCTGGGCCATCATCAGGTAGGACAGCCCGAGGAGTGCCAGAATCACGCTCACCAGTGTGGCGATGATCAGGGCCGATCCCTGCTCACCCGCCCTGCCCGGGTCTTGTTTCGGCGTCATGCTCGATGCCTCCTTCATCATGGCCGCTCCTATGGACACGACCCGGTGGTCGAAGTGGAGATGGTCATGCTCGAGTTGACGCAGAACGTGCACGTCCCGGTGATGCCGCTCGTGTCGACGAATTCGTAGGTCAGCGTGAACGACTGGGCCGCCACCGAAGCGTTCCAGACGAACTGGCACCCCGCGCTCGACGCGACGCCGATCGATGGAGGCGACCCGAACAGCTGGGTGCAGGCGGTCGGGTTGGTCCCTCCCGGCAGACAGAAGGTCATGAGCAGCGGCGACGTCGGCAGGTCGACCTCGTTCAGGGTGGAGGCGCCGCCGGTCCACCCGGTCGTGATCCGGTCGATGGTCAAGTCCTTGGAATAGGTGTTGGTCAGCGTCAGGTTGAGCTTGTTGGTCTTCGGGTTGCCCGACGACGGCGACAGCGCCGCGCCGCCGGCCGTCAGCTTGCACGGCAGGTTGTTGGTCCGGGTGTAGGTCGTCGTGGTGCTCGAGATGCACCCTTTGTCGTTCTCGACCTCCCAGTAGATCGTATAGACGCCTGCGTCGTTGACCTGCGCCGGCCAGGTGACCGTGCTCGGCGAGCCGTTGACCGGCGGATAGAAACTGTAGTCCGCCGGACCGAAGCCGTCCGAGTTCCGGGTGATGTGGGTGTGACCCTGGTAGCTGACGTCAGTTCCGGCCAGGATCGACATCGACAGCACGATGTCACCGCCGCCGGAGCCCGTCATGGGGCTGACCGAGAGAGTGCCGCCGAACACGCAAGTCGCCTGGGCCCCGTTCGATTTCACGCTCTCGTGCGGGCAGTAGTCGACCGCGGTCAGCTGATAGTAAGCC
This sequence comes from Acidobacteriota bacterium, assembly GCA_036826235.1. Lineage (GTDB taxonomy): Bacteria > Acidobacteriota > Polarisedimenticolia > Gp22-AA2 > Gp22-AA2 > Gp22-AA3. The sequence goes on from DAISWT010000129.1 coordinate 2,701, forward strand.
GCCTGGGTCTTGAGGTTGTTCTTGATGGCGAGAATGTTGTCGTCGTACGTCAGCGGCGTGCCGCTCGGTATGGCGTCCGCGTCGTAGGCGTAACTCAGCGAGGGATCCGACGGGCTGAGACTCGGCGGACCCACGGCCCTGTAGACCTTGTACTTGTCGATGGCGATCGTCTGCGGAGGCGTGGCCGTGTTCGTCGTGACCGGCGTCCATTGAAGACGTATGGTGTTCTGACTGTTGCGGACGGCGCTCAGGCCCGTCGGAGCCACCGGGCTATAAAGGGTATTGGCCCGGCCGGTGACCACGGCGCTTTGGGTTCCCTCCGTGCCACACTGGTCCGCGGCCGAGACTTTGTAGAAGTAGTCCTTGCAGGCCGCCACCGCATCGGTCGTGGTCAGGACTCCCACCGGAACGTCGGTCGGGGTCTTGACGACTACGGGAGAGGGGAAGGACGAGTCGATGTCCCGATAGACCTTGTACCCCGCCAGATCGCGCAGAATGGTGGCGCCACCGATCGAGTTCGGGTCACCGGTGAGCGAGGTGGCGACCGTGTTGACCTTCAGCTCGTCCCAGCTCAGCTGGATCTTGCCGTCCAATGACGTCGGCATCCCTGTCGTCGAGGCGTAATAAGACGCCGTGACGTTCTGCGGCGTGCCCGGCGTGGTGGTGTTGGTCACCACCGCGCACGGCTGCCCCGAGGAGGGAGCCCAGGCGCTCTGATTGCCCGCCAGGTCGCGCGCCTGCACCTGGAAGCAGTAGTTCGAGCTCATCGCCAGCCCCGACACGAATCCGTGGCCCAGGTAATCGAGGACTCCATAATCCAGGTGCGGATAAGTGAAGCTGCGCGTCGAGAAGGCGTTCGGCGACCCGTTCGGGTAGTACTTCACGACGTACGACGTCACGCCCGAGGTCGGTGCCGGCTGGTCCCACTTCACCAGGATTCCCTGGCAGTGACCCGCCACGACCGAGACGTTGGTCGGCGTGGGCGGGGGCGTGATGTCGATGTCCTTGACCCCGGTCTTCCCGAGGTTCTCCGGGTTGACGTCGGACAGCAGATCGAACTTGCGGTAGTGGCTCGTGGCCGTCGCGTCGGTCGGGTCGATATAGTCCTGGTCCGGGTCGGCTGTCATGCCGACCACGCTGACGGCGATGCGGCGCACGCGACCGCGCGTCGTCGTGGCGGCGTCGGAGCCGCCGATGTCGTCGGCCGCGTTGGCCGGCGTGTTCGGGTTTAGAAGATTGCCGCCGTCGTCGTAGTACAGGAAGGTCATCGTCCGGAGGTTGTCGGCCACCGGCTCGTAGACGAAGTTGGTCGCCGCCTGCGGCGAGGCCGGAAACGCCCCGTTGATGTCGGCCAGCGTCACGCGGTACAGGGTGTAGGGCGGGTCATTCTGTACCAGGACGACGTTCGGGATGGTGACCGTCTTCAGGCTCTTGGCGCGCGGCCTGTCCGGGTCGAGGCGCAACGTCAGGGTGTCCGGCCCGACCGGCCCCGGCTTGGCCAGGACGTAGGTGACGATCTCGTCGTTGCCGGTCGAGACGACGTTGTACTGGATGCCTGCCAGGGCGGCCTCGGGCGTCGTGTTCGCCGCCGGATCCTCGAAATCGAAGTCGCCGCGGATGGTGATGGCGGTGTCCCAGGCCCCTTCCACCTGCTCGTCGACGCGGCTGGCGTCGCCGTCCGGGTTGGTGTTGAAGCCGGCCAGGCGGATGTCGGACACCATGCGGTCGAACGCCACCCGGGTCGACTGCTGCTGGTCGGTGAAGTTCTCGCCCGCCTTGTACGACTTCTGGGCGGCGCTGTAGAGGATGAAGGCGACGGCCGCGGCGATGGCGAAGATCGCCGACGCCACCAGCATCTCGATCAGACTGAACCCTGTCGCGTCCTGCCGTCCTGACTGTCGCTGCCTGAACACGCTGTCCTCCAATCCGCCGCCGGATGTCCGGCGGCCGGCCTTCTCCTCCCTGCCTAGAATCTCGTCGTCGACAGCGACACGGTCTGCTGTCGTCCCAGCTCCGTCCAGGTGACCGTCACGCTCATGCGGATCCCGAGGGCGCTGCCGAAGTTGGGCGTGCCGGGACCCATGGCCAGGACCGTGACCGAGGCGGAGCCGTTGTCCAGCTTCCGGGTGATCTCCGGCTGCCACGGACTGATGGCGTTCACCCCGCTGTTGCTGGCGACCGTCTTCGTAGTGTCCGTTGTAGCGGCGCCAAACGTGGTGTAGAGCGCCGTGAACGACAGTTTGTCGAACGTCTCCATGATGTCGTGCGCGATGGTGGTCGCCTCGGTCATCGTCTTGCCGGTCTTCAGCTGGCGCCCGCCCATGATGAACATCGAGCAGATGGAGAGCAGCACGCCGGCCAGGACCCCGATGGCGACGACCACTTCGATCAGGCTGAAGCCCTGCTCGCCATCCCCTCGCGCCGTCATGTCCCTGGGCATCCTCATGCTCGTCTCCTCGTTCCTAGAAAGTGCTGTAGGCGCTCGAGATCGTCCCGGTCGGCGTCACGGTGATCGTGTAACGGTCGTTGCGCGAGTCGTTGATCGCGCCGCTGATGGCCACGTTTTGGGTGCCCGCGCCCGTCGATCCGTTGATGTTGAAGGTGATCGACGCGGCGCTGGTGGTTTCGATGTTCGCGTAATCCAGACGGACCGTGATCGCCATTCCCTTGTAATTGGTGTAGGAGTATTGGTTCGGCGACACGGCGCCCTGGTTGTTGATGGTGATGCTGCGCTGCGCGCGGTTCGAGACCGCGTTGTAACGCAGGGCGCGCAGATCGGTCACCAGGTCGTTGGCGGCGCTGCGAATCTTGTAGGCCTTGTAGGCCTCGTTGATCGACGGGCCCCCGAAGAGCACGAACAGCCCGATCAGGGCGATGACGATCAGGAGCTCGGGGAGGGAGTACCCCCGGTTCCCTGCGTCGCGTCCCGTCGTCTGTCGTTTTCCGCTCATCGACTTGCTCCTGCGCGTCGTTCCGTGCGCACCTGTCATCGAGCAAGCGATGTGCCACGCGCCCGTCCAGGTATGGAGCGGTCGCCATCTGCGGCAGGCACGTGAGTTGGCGTGCGATGATTTGACGCGACGGAGATCACGAAACTGTGTTTCGAGGGAACGGCGTTACAGGATGTAACAGCGGCCGATCGGCTGCCAGGCGTCAGAGCGGCCCCGGCGGGGTCGGACCTCCGGGGCGCGGCGGCAGGTAGAGGGTGAAGACCGTCCCCTCGCCCGGCTGGCTGCGCACTTCGATCTGACCGTCGTGCACCACGGCGGTCTTCTGCGCCAGGGCGAGACCGAGGCCGGTGCCGCGCTCCTTGGTCGTGAAGAACGGCGTAAAGATGTGGGGCAGGTCCTCCGAGGCGATACCGGCGCCGTTGTCCTCGACGAGCAGTCTCACTCCGCCCGGTGCTCCCGTCTCGGGGATCCCGCGCAGGATCACGCGGCGCGTCCCCGCACGCTGCGTTCCCCCGGCGGGGCCCGGACCGGCCGGGACGAACGACTCGAGAGCATTCACCAGCAGATTGCGCAGCGCCTGCCGGATCAGCGCCTCGTCGGCGACGATACGCGGGAACGTCCCCTGGATCTCGATCTCGGCCCCGGCTGTCGCCGCCTCTTCGCTCATGTCGCGCACCAGCGTCTCCACCATCTCCCGGAGGTCGACCTCGGCCAGATCCAGGCTGACCGGGCGGGCGTAGCGCAGGAAATCGGTGACCACCTTCTCGATCCCCTCGACCTCGCGCAGGATCGTCTCGGCGTGCTCACGCGGTGGCTGGGCGGTGTGCCCGCCATTGCCGTTCTGTCTCGCGATCAACCGGGCCAGCCCGTGGATGGTCGCCAGCGAGTTGCGGAACTCGTGCGCAATGCCGGCGGACATCTCGCCGAGCGTCGCCAGGTTTTCCTTGAGCCCGACCTTGTCCCTGAGCGCCTTGATCTCGGTCAGATCGGCCAGCAGACAGAGCGCCCCCTCGACGGGTGCCGAGGTGCGCTCCGGCCCGGAAGCCGGCCGGATGGGCGAGATCATCGCCCCCAGGTGGGTCACCTTGCCATCCGGGCCGACCAGGGGCACGACCTCGCGCGACAGGCTCTCCCCTGTCTTCAGGCTGCGTTCGATCAAATCAATGAGGCGGTCGGCGCGACCCAGGATGTCACCGTACTTCCGACCGATCGACGCGGCGCGATCGAGACCGAGAAGACGCTCCCCGGCGGGATTGACCACGGTCAACCGACCGCCCCCGTCGAACACCAGGACGGCGCTCGACATCCCGCCGATCAGCTGGTCGCCGGGGGGCGCCGTCGGCGCGGCCGCGTCCCCTGTACCCTTCAGGCGCGTCAGCTCCTGTTCCTGCGCGCGCAGCTTGTCGAGCACCCCCTGGAACGCCTCCACCAGGTAATCGGGCTCGTCCTTCGATCCCTCCGGCGGAGGTCCTGGAACCTGCCCGGGCGCCTGCACGGCTGCCCGCAGCAGGCGCCGGTAGGGCTGCAGCAGCCAGCGGGCGAATAGGATCACCAGCGTCAGGATGAACACGAGACCGGCCGCCTGGAACGTCGCGATGAGCGTCAGGTTGAAGTCGACGCTGCCGAGTGCCGGGACCTCGGTGAGGACGCGGACCAGGGCGATCGTGGTGCGGCTCCTGTCCTGGATCGGACCGTAGGCCGCGAGAGTCGCGTAGC
>DAISWT010000130.1:0-7333 GCA_036826235.1 Acidobacteriota bacterium
CGGAACGGCGAGCTTGAAGTCGACGAAGCGCACCCCTTTGCCGATGTAGCGCGGCAGCGTGTCGACCTCCTCGTGGCTCATGTTGTAGATCACCTGGGGGCCGACCGGCTCGGGGAAAGGATAGACCTCGCGGTTCGAGAAGGCCGGGATCGTTTTCCACTGGCCGTTCTCGAAGAGGGTCGCGGGGGAGACCGCCTCCTCGATGAAGGTCTCGGTCGAGAACAGGCAGGCCAGAGGGAACTCTTCGCTGCTCGAGTACTCGCCGTCGCGCACGCGGATCGCCTCGACCACGTCGAGGCGGTCGGCGGCCCAGCGCGCGAACACGTTGCTGATGCCGGGGTCCTCGCCCATGCCGTGGAGGGCGGTCCGGCCGGCCTTCTTCCACTCGGCATCGTGGGCGAGCTGGTCGTCGCCGCCGGCGGACAGGTCGAGCAGATCGGCCCCCGCTGCCAGCGTGGCCTTCATGATCGCCTCGTTGTACTTCGGCAGGACGGCGCTCACCACCAGGCCGTGCCCCTTGATCACTCGCGCCAGCGCCTGCGGGTCGGCGGCGTCGGCGCGCTCGACGCTGACGCGGCCCTTCAGCTCGCGGGCCAGCCGGTCGGCCCGGGTGGTGTCCATATCTCCCAGCGTCAGCGACTCCACTGCCCGGTGACCCGCCAGATGCCTGGCCACGACGGTGCCTATCGCGCCCACTCCCAGTTGCAGGACTTTCATGCCCCCTCCTCCAGACGGCCTCGCGTCTGCCGCGCGCAGGTGGACCCGGACCGGCCCGGGGCCGACATGATAGGTGAACGGCAGGCCCCCCTGCCAGCCGGACGGGACCACGGGACCGCCTCGCGAGCCGCCGTCGGGACAAGAGTCGATCATTGCCGACGGGCATGGGCGTCTCCTTCTGTTTCAGGTTGAGATAGGCGCGGGGGACGGCTGACTATAGCATAGGAGAAGTACCAGCCAGGGACCCCGACCCGCGTCCCGACGGTCGAGGGCTGGGCCAAGCGAACCCCGTTTCGGAAAAGACACCGGAGGCGGCGTGTGGAGCGCTGAGCGGGAGATACCGCCTCCGGTGCCCTGGACGGGATGCGCCGGGGAGGATGGTTCTGGGACGACCGGACAGGCTCCAGATTACCTGTGTATCCGGAGCCTCCCTCCTCCCCGCGTGCCCCTCGCCTCGTGGCCGCCGCTCACCTGAATCGGAGAGACGTCCATCGCGCCGCTGCGCGGGACGCCGAAGAATGGTTCGGTGAACCTCAGTCTATGTGCGAGTGTGCGCATGTCACGTCTCCTCGAAGAAGCGGTCCGATCGGAGCGGAATGTGGCACAGGGTGGTTGAAGAAACCTTGAACTCCGCCCGACCTCCACCGCGGCAGGGGCAATGCCATCCCCCGAGCGCGGAGGATGGCCTTGCCCGGACGATCATGCGCTGAGACTCCTTGTCCTTCAGTAAGGACAGGTCTGAACGTCTCCCAACTGTGCCTTGGCGGCGCAAACAGTGATGTCCTCCATGTCGCTGGTGTTGCCCCACATTCCGTAGGAGGACGCGGACGAGAAGGGGGGGCCGCCCAGATTGAACAGTTCCGCGTTGTCGGTCGCGAGGAGGCCGGGCCACTCGAAATCGATCCCGGTCATACCGACGACCTTCGGATACGACGCGACCGGCGTGACCCGCGCACCACCTTTGCAGTCGTTCACATCGATGACCGCCAGGCTGTCGGGAAGGGTGTGCACCTCGCCCGCGTCGGTCAGCAGGTATTGCCCCGATCCCGGCAGGCCGTCCAGCCGTGCGTAGGTCAGTGTGTCGTTGCCGATCCCGCCACTGCCCCAAGGGAGCCAGCAGGAACGCATGATCGAACCGTTGTTCCGGTTCACCAGGTACAGGTAGCTGCGGCGCTCCCCGTTGACGTTCCTCAGATTGTAGCCGGCCACCCAGAGGTGCCTGGACTCGCCGTCGATGTCGATCGCGCCGATGTCGTCCTGGAGGGTACCCCCGGGCCCGTCTCCGAACGGGATCTGGGTCACCAGAGTGCAGGATCCTGTCTGCGGGGGCGTGGTCTTCCGGATGAAGCCGTCGCCCGCGAAGCTGCCGTCGAAGGTGACTGCTGAGTACCACAGGTTCCCATCCTGCGGGTCGTAGGCGAGGCCGCGACCGTTGGAGATCCCCGGAGTCCCCGGAGGCATGCAATCCGCGACCGGGGTGACCCCTGGACCGACATCGTAGGCCAGGATCCGGCTGACGCCTGCCGATGCCTCGTATCCCCAGACGATCGGGTCACGGGATGGGCCCGCCGGCAGTGGTGCCGAAAATACGACCGGAGCGGCAGGGATCTCGGGCACGATATAAGATTTGAAGATCAGCTCCGGCGCAACCGGAACGACCACGAGCCCGGTCGTGTCGCCGGTGATGATTTTCCCCGAAGGAGTCGCCATGTCGGCCGCGAGGACTCCCCCTGTCCCCGCGTTCGCCAGCGACAGAGTCACGACAAGCATCCCGATGTTCTTGCGATTCATTTTTTTCCTTTCTGTTTCTGTTGCGTTAGCTTCGCCTCCGCTCGAGCCTGGTCGCCGGTCTCACCTCCTTCACACCGTCGTATCGAAATCCACACAAACCCGAGGGGGGCGCCGATGGGCCGACCCGATTCACCGACCCCTTGGACGGACGCGCCCCCTCGGGGGAGCAGCTGGCGGGGGTGTGCAGACGCCCGCTGCTCTGTTACTGGACCTTGTCAATTCAAGGGCTTGAAGAATTCTTAACCTGACCCGCGCCAGGGGCTCCGAGGACGAGGCGATCTGCTTGTGACAGCAGGGGTTGCTGGTTTTCTTAATCGGGCGCGAGCAAAGACTTGACGAAGACCCGGCGTCAGCGCAGGTGGAGGGCCTTCAGAAGAAATAGAGCAGCGTTCAGGCGGGGGATCGAGCCGTTTGGATCGAACTTCAGCCCGGCGGAGGTGCTGTATGTGTCGATGAACCCCCGCTCAAGGGCCACCGCCACGTAGCCGTGCAACTCAGATGGGATCTTGTCCTCGTCGACGAGACCGAGGGAAACACCGGCGCGTGCCTGTGCCTCGGCTTCGAGCCCTGCGGCGCGCACCAGCGAGACGGCGAAGTCGAGGCGATCGGCGTTCGTGTTCGGCTGGAAGCTCTTGCCGCTGGTGTCGTCCATCAGATGGCGCCGCGCCTGCGCTCCCGACACCGTCTCGACGAACGGGTAGACGGGGTCGCCCGTGGCGACGTCGGTGAACGATGGCTGCGCCGGGATGCGTTGAGGCAGCCCGGCGACCAGCGCCAGAGATCGCGCCAGCTCGCCGCGCGTCAGCGACGAGGCGGGCGCGAAGACCCCGCCGCGGCCGACGATCACGCGCCGCGCCACCGCCTCGGCGAGCAGGTCCTGGGAGACGGCCGCGAGCGTGGCCACATCCGTGTACGCCGTCAGCACGGCAACTGCGCTCTCCTGGCGCACCTGGAACGGCTGGTCGGCGACGCCCGTCTCCGCCTTGAAGAAGACATCCATCGTCATGCTGGTGGGCAACTCTCCGAGAAGGTGCGTACCCTCGGTCCGGCCGAACAGGGACGCGGTGTTGTGTGAGTCCGATCGTGCCAGTTCCGTCCCGGACGTGTCCCTGACGGCGAGGTCCAGGTCGCTCAGCCCTGGGAGGGTGCCCCAGGCGAGCGTCGCCTGCCACGACAGGGCGGCCGCCGGCAGCGCGATCGGCAGGGACACGGAGCCGCCCGCCGGGACCACGGCAGAGGTCACCGCGGCCGGGCGGTGATCGATGCGGTACGGACGCTGATCGAGCCAGCCGGGGATGTAGGTGCCGAACGGGCGCGCCGCATCGATCGCCTGCGTCAGCGCCGCCCAGGCGTCGAGACCGCCCGCTCCCGCCTCGGACCGGTCGCGCGTCAGGATCGGCGTCGCGGTCTGCATCAGGATCCGCTTGATGTCGCCGGGCGCCAGCGCCGGGTTGGCCTGCAGCATCAATGCCACGACACCTGCAACGTGCGGCGCGGCGAAGGAGGTTCCGGATTCGACCGCGTAGTACGCGCCGCCGTTCAGGACGGCGGGACTGGCGGCGACGATGTTCTCGCCCGGACCGATCAGCGCCGGGTGGTACAGCAGCTCCTCGAAAATGCCCCGCGAGGAGAAAGAGGATAGCCGGCCATCCTTGCCCGATGATCCGACACCGATCACCCACGGCGCCACCGAGTACTGGTTCAGCGTATCCGGCGACGGCCCGTTGTTGCCGGCGGCGAAGACGACCGTGATGCCGGCGTCGTAGAGCAGGCGCGTGGCGATGTTGACCGGGTCGTCGGGGTCGAAGAACCCCTCGGTTCCCCAGGAGCAGTTGATCACCCGTACCCCGTAGCGCGCGGCGTTGTCCAGGACGTAGTCGAACCCCTCCAGGACGTTGATGATGTACAGGTCGCCGGCCGACAGCCCCAGGATCGGGGCCCCCGGCGCGACGCCGCGGTTCGCGCCGCCGCTGGCGGTCCCCGTGCCCGCAGCGACGGAGGCGACCGAGGTGCCGTGCCCGAGGACCAGATCGGTGTCGCGGATCCCCTCGACCGGAGCGGGGTGGACGAAACCGGGAGCTGTGCCGGTCGCGGCGTTCAGCCGGACGTTGCCAATGACCTTCGTCCCGAACGGCAGGTCCGGGTGGGTGGCGTCCACCCCGCTGTCGAGGACGGCAATGGTGGTCCCGGCGCCCGACAGGACCGCGCCGCCCGGGTGCGGCAGGGCGGGATCGGCCGCCACTTCGTCCAGCCCGATCAGAGCGCGGCTCTCCTGGTCGAAGAAGCCGAGGGTGCGGTTGGTGTAGACCGAGCGGACCACCGGCAGCGCGGCGATCGCCTTGATCTGGGACGGCGTCGCGTTGACCACGAGCATCGGCAGCCTCCGGAAGATCGTCCCCCCCGGTATCCCCAGGGCCATCAGATCGTTCACATCGGAGGCGGTCGGGGCGGCGCGGTAGCTAATGATGACGTTGATCGACGATGTGTCGGGCAGACCGGACAGGGCGTTCAGCAGCTCGAGATCGAGGCTGGTCTCGCCCGTCGCCAGCGCGCCGGCGAAATCGATCCCGCCGACGTCGTTCCAGCGGATGCCACCGACGTCGTTCCAGCGGATCCCGGAAGCGTCGGTGAACAGGAAGCCGCCGACATCGTTCCAGCGGATGCCGCCGACGTCATTCCAGCGGATGCCGCCGACGTCGTTCCAGCGAATGCCGCCGACGTCGTTCCAGCGGATGCCGCCGACGTCGTTCCAGCGGATGCCGGAGGTCTCGGTAACGTAGACGCCCGCCCTGGAGGCACTGGCCAGAGGCAGGACCAGGCAAAGCAGGACCGCCGCCGCTTTTTTTGCCAGACTGTGCTGACCGTGTCGTTCAGCCATGACAGTCCCAGTGACTACCCGCCAACGGAGTGAATTCTGTATGCTAGCACGAAAGCGGTCCTGTCAAGCAACTTCAGGGCACAGAAGCATCCGGGCCGCGAGAGGCAGGCCGCACTGCGGCTTGCCTCATGCTCGCTCGCGCGGGATCATCGGCGGCGATCCATCGCGCATGGCGCGGCTCGAAAGCGGCGAGCCGCAGTGCGGCCTGCCTCTCGAGCGGAGGGCAGGTCAGCCGGGGGAGGGTCCCAGATCTTTGGCGCGCGCGCGAGCCGGCCGGGGCTTTCCGGCGCTCAGAGCGTCATCGTAGGCGCGGCGCGTCGAGGGGAGCGGCAGCTTTCCCAGCTCGTTGTGCAGAGCGGCCACCAGCCGGTCATACTCCTTGCCGATCGCCGCGCGGTTGCCAGTGCCCGCGAGCGCGCGCATCAGGAGGGCCGAAGCCTCTTCGTTCACAGGATCGCGCCGGATCAGGCGCTGCAGGCAGTCAACCGCCGCCGCCGCGTCTCTCTTTTCGAGATGAAGGCCAGCCGCCTCCTTCAGGGCGACGAGGTACAGCTCCTCGTACCGCGCCCGCAGCGGCTCGGCCCAGTCGTCGTACTCCTCCTCGAGGAACGGGCCCCGGTACACAGCCAGGGCGGCCTCATAATCCGCCAGGGCCGCGTCGGCCTCCCCCCCCGCCTTCCTGCCGCGGGCGGAACGCACGTGCGCCTCGAAGCGCTCGGTGTCGATGTCGTAGCGGTAGTCGGGGTTGAGAAGGTACGCGCCGCGCTCGCACACGATGAAGCGCTTCGGGACGTTGTGGCCGTGATTGAGGGCCCGGCGCAGAAACGAGATCGTCGGATGAAAGTTCTTTTCGATCATCAGCAGCCGCGCGTCTTCCCACAGCGCGTCCACGATCCGATCCTTGGCGGCACGGTGGCCGCGCGCCGAGGCCAGGAGACAGAAGACCTGCAGGGACCGGCGGATCTTCCAGGCGCTAGCGGGGATGACGCGACCGGGGGTGCGGGACACCTCGATCGGGCCGAGCAGCCGCACGTACAGGTCGGCCCCTTCCGGCGGGATCGGCGACACGGCCCCGGCCGGTGCGGCCTGCTCCGCCGCCGGGACGCGCAGATCAGACGGAGATCCGGACAGCGTCGCCAGGAAGCGCCGGAAACCGTCGTCCAGCTCGGCGACGCGCAGCACCGCGGCCACGTAGTCGAAGCGCGCCGACAGCTCGAGCGCCGCGCTCGCGGCCCGGCCCGCGCGTTCGCGACGGTCGAGACGGTGGCAGGCGAGGGCGAAGAACAGATGCGCCAGGCAGAGCTGGTATGCGCGGCCCAGCGTCTCGAACAGCCCGGCGGCCTCGTCGAGAGGCGCGAGGGCCGCCTCCGGCCTGGAGGTTCGCAGCCGGATCTCGCCCAGCGCCTGCAGCGCCGAAGCGGTCCCCTCCGCGTCGTGCGCCTCGCGGCGGCTCGCGACCACCGCGGCGGCGAGCCGCTCGGCCAGCTCGGTCTCGCCGCGTCGGGCCGCCAGGATCGCCTCCTCCTCGGTCAGGCCGTCGAGCAGATCGAGAAGTCCCAGCTCGGTGAGCAGGGCGCGCGCCTGCGCGAACCTGCCGGACGCACCCTGCAAGTCGCCGGTCTCGCGCAGCAGGATGCCCTCCGCCTCGAGGACGTCGGCCGTCAGCGACTGCAGGCGCCACTTGTGGGCGATCTCCCGCGCGTCCCCCAGGTGCGCCGCCGCCTGCGCGTGCTCGCCGCGCAGGGTCGCGATGCGCGCCAGGTTCAGGTACGCCGCCCCTTCTTCTGGGCCGAGACGCGGGTTGTCGGGACCGGTCAGGATGCGGAAGCACTCGGCCGCGCGGGGCAGGTCGCCCGCTACGGCGTGCGGCAGGCCGAGGTTGTGGGCGATCATCAGGGTCACGTGATGGTCGCCCGCCTGGCGCGCGCGCGCCAGCGCCTCCTGCCA
>DAISWT010000131.1:0-7303 GCA_036826235.1 Acidobacteriota bacterium
CGACACGGGATGGGTGGCGGAGCTGAATCAGTGGGCGCAGGCGCTGCCGCGCCCCCGGTCGATCCTGATGCTGTCGGCCCACTGGGAACGGAGACCGGTCACCCTCGCCGCCACCCGCACCGTCCCGCTCGTGCACGACTTCTTCGGCTTCCCGGCAAAGTATTACGACGTGACCTATCCGGCCCCGGGCGCCCCCGCGCTCGCGGCGCGTGTGCGTCAGCTTCTCGGGCCGTCGCAGCCCGTCGCGGACGCCCCCCACAGGGGTCTCGACCACGGCGCCTACGTTCCGTTGGTCGCGATGTATCCCGAGGCCGACGTCCCCGTACTGCAAGTCTCACTTCCCGGCCTGGAGGCCCCGGCGCTCCTGGCGCTCGGTCGCGCGCTCGCGCCGTTGCGCCGGGAGGGAGTGCTCATCGTGGGGAGCGGGTTCCTGACTCACAACCTGCGCGCCGTGGACTGGGGGCAGGAGCCGGTGACGCCCACATGGGCGCGGGAGTTCGATGCATGGGCCGCCGAGGTCCTGGCCCGGGGAGACGTGGACGCGCTGATCGATTACCGCAGACGGGCTCCGGGCGTAGGCCAGGCGCTTCCGACGCACGAGCACTTCGTTCCCCTGATCGCCGCTGCCGGGGCCTCGCTCGACCCGTCGGGCCCCGTAACGTTTCCCATCACCGGATTCAGCATGGGCTCGCTCACACGACGATCGGTCCAGTTCGGATGACGTGCGGGCCGCCGTCGAACGGATCGGTGATCCGTCCATGACGAGCGACGGTCCCGGTGGGCCTCTCGCGCTGGTCATGAGCGGGGGCGGAGCGCGCGCCGCCTACCAGGTGGGGATGCTGCGCTGGCTGGCGCGGCGCCATCCGGACCTGCACGTTCCGATCCTGACCGGCGTGTCGGCCGGCGCGATCAATGCGGCCTTCCTGGCCTCGCGTCCCGGGGACCTCCGGGTGCGCGTCGAGCGGCTCGCCAACCTGTGGAGCCACCTCACCACGCGGGAAGTCTTCCGCGTCGACAGCGTGTCGCTGGCGCGCAACGTCGCGCGCCTGGGACTGAAGCTCGTGTCGGGCGGCGTCGCGGCCGCCCCCCGTCCGCACGCCGCGGTCGACACGAAGCCCTTGTGGAGCCTGCTCGATCGCGAGCTCGAGACGCGCGACGAGGTGCTGGAGGGCATCGAGGCGAACCTCCGCCGCGGCGCGCTCAGGGCGGTCGCGATCACGGCCTCGAGTTACACGACGGGACAGTCGATCACCTGGGTGCAGGGCCGCGGCATCCCGCAGTGGGAACGGGCGCACCGCAAATCGATCGGCGCGACGCTGGGCGTGCGCCACGTCATGGCCTCGGCCGCCCTGCCGATTTTCTTCCCGGCGATCGAGATCGACGGGCAGTGGTTCGGCGACGGCGGGATCCGGCTCACCGCGCCGCTCTCGCCGGCGGTCCACCTCGGCGCGGGCCGGATCCTGGCGATCTCGACCCGCTACCCGCGGAGTCGGGCGGAGGCGGATCAGCCCGTGGTGAAGGGATACCCTCCGCCCGCGCAGATCATCGGCGCGCTCTTCAACGCCGTGTTCCTGGATCTCTTCGATGCGGACGCGTTGACCATGGAGCGGATGAACAGGTTGATGGATCGACTGCCGCCCGAGACGCGCGGTGACTATCGGTTGGTCCGGCTCGTGGTGCTCCGCCCGTCGCGCGACCTGGGCCGGCTCGCCAACGAATACGAGGCCGATCTCCCGGGAGCTTTCCGGTTCATGACCCGCGGTCTGGGCACGCGCGAGACGCGGTCGAACGACCTGCTCTCCCTCCTCATGTTCCAGCCCGACTACCTGAGCCGCCTGATCGAGCTCGGGGAGGCCGACGCGGAAGACCGGAAGGACGAGATCGAGGGCCTCCTGGAGGGGACGCAGATCCGGCCGGAGCTCAGAAGCCCCAGCCCAGGATGAACTTGACCGTCCAGTCGTCGGAGCCGGACGTCAGCCCGCGGCCGGCTCCGAAGTCGACGTCGAGGGTGCGCCCGGTGTAGTCGGCGACGGCGAAAATCTCTTGAAGTTGCCGGCCCGGGGGCTCGAAGCGGTCGATCGGGCCGAACTCCGCGTAGTGCTCCAGGCCGACGGTCCAGCCAGGCGACAGGATGCAGTCGAGACGCGCGGCGGGGGCGAAGTCGATCGTCCGTCGCGGTCCGCTCAGAACCACGTCCACGATCGGATTGACGATGAACTCGATCGGCGGCCGTCGCCAGCCGATGATCGGCCGGATTTCCGAGCCCCAGTGCGTTGCTTCGAACAGACGCGGCTGATAGCTCAGCTCGAAGTTGACGCCGTAGAAAAACTGCCGGTCGTGGGCGTGAGGCGACGCGACGAGCGTCCGCAGCTTGCCGCCCCCCGTCTCGAAATCGCCACCGCGGGTCACGGCATAAGGAAGGTAAGCCCCGATCTCCCAGCATTCGGTGATGCCGAGAGCGAACTCCGGGGTGCCGTTGAAGGCGCGGTCCGGCACCATCCCGCCCGGGGAGGCGGCGGTGGTCCTGCCCCGCGGGACATAGTTGCCGTGCAGCTGCAGGCTGAACTGACCCGGCCGGTTGATCTCGGCGTTGTAGACCAGATCTCGTCGGCCGCCCGCGCGCCGCCCGGAGCCAGGAACAGAAGGAGGGCCGGCCAAAGCCAGCCGCCAGGGCGCCTCACGTCAGCCGCGGGACGCATCCACGCACCATAGCAGAAACCGCCGGGCGCGCGCGCCACCGCGGCGGGCGAGGTAAGATCATCGCCGAGGAGCGGCCCCATGGCCCGGCTGTCCGAGCGTCTGCCGGAGAACGCCCCCGGCGAGTTCTACGTCGACCGATCCTGCATCGATTGCGACACCTGCTGCAGGATCGCGCCGGACGTGTTCGCAGAGGGAGCGTCGTTCTCCTACGTGGGGCGGCAGCCGGCGTCCGAGCAAGGACGGCTGCGGGCTCTCATGGCGCTCGTCGCCTGCCCGACCGCCTCGATCGGCACCGCCTCACGGCTCCCGGCCGCGCCGGCTGTCGGCCTCTTCCCCGAACCGATCGACGGCGGGGTGTACTTCTGCGGCTTCACGTCCAAGGATTCGTTCGGCGCCTGGAGCTATCTGATACGCCGCCCGGCACCGGGGGGCAACGTCCTGGTCGATTCGCCACGTGCCGCGGCCCCGCTCCTGTCGCGCCTGGATGAGTGGGGAGGCGTGCGCCTCATGTTCCTGACCCACCGCGACGATGTCGCCGACCACGCGGCATTCCACAAACGGTTTGGGTGCGAGCGCGTCCTTCACGAAGACGACCTCACGCCCGCGACCCGGTCGGTGGAGCACGCGCTCCGGGGCGGGGCTCCGGTCCGTCTCGACGACGAGCTCCTGGCCATCCCGGTGCCGGGGCATACACGCGGGCATACGGTCCTCCTCTACCGTGAGACCTACCTGTTCACGGGCGATCATCTCGCCTGGTCACCCGGGCGCAAGAGCCTGTACGCCTTCCGCGACGCCTGCTGGTACTCCTGGGAGGAACAGATCCGCTCCATGGAGCGGCTGCTCGACTATCGCTTCGAGTGGGTGCTGCCGGGCCACGGCTGGCGGCACCGCGCCCTGTCCGCCGCGGCCATGCGATCCGAACTGGAACGCTGCCTCGCCTGGATGCGCCGGGCCTAATCACGCAGGTTGAAGGAGAGCTTATTCGCCGGGAGGCGAATCCACCGCGGCCAGTCGGATCTTCGCTGCAACCTTCAAGGGCTTGGGGATTCGAGGACTCTCGGGACCCGTCTCGCGGGTGCTCGCGCCGCCGCCCCTCATCCCGCCACCCGTGGGGCCACGGATGGCCAGTCGGTTCGACGGTCTTGCCGATGCCTCAGGGAGAGGCACCACGTCCCCAGGCGCACCTCGATCCGGGGACTGAATCCTTTCTTCCACGAGCGGATACTCGATTCCGAACTTTTTCTCCTCCCCCCCCGCCGGGATCGAACCAGACGGTGAGTCCGAGGTTCAGGGCCTGAAGATTGACATCATCGTTCCAGGAGGAGATGCACACATAGAAATTCTCCTGATCATTGAACAGCCCGACGGCGATCTGCGCATCCTTGATCACAGTCAGCGAGTCCCGCCACTCATCGGCTTTCCCGTCGATTGTGATTGGACGGTCCCGCTGCCCGCTCTCCAGCCTGAACCCGCCGCAGGCGACAAGAAGAAGCGACAGCAGAGCCGACAACGACCTGCGGCATCCGCTCCATGCCATCCAACTCCCCGCACATCCCGGCCGGGCCGTCGACATCGCGTGGTCCTCCCGCTGAATCGAAGCACCACTCTGTAGACGACGGGAGTCCTCACGCGGTGACACGCCACAGGAGGACTTTGTCGCGGCACCGACGGCCCGTCGGCGCTGGCGCCGGCCCTGGCTCCAATCCCCTGTAACCGGCGGCAGAAAGGCGTCGTCTGTGCAGATGGAAGGGGTTGACTCAACCCCAATGTCGAGGAGGTGCTCATGAATCCAGGAATGAGATCGACGAGGATGGCGACCGGGCTGGCCGTGGCCGGCCTGCTCGCGGTCGGCCTGGCCATGGCCGGGCCGCGGCCGATGGACCGGGCCCACGGCTGGCACGGCGGGCCGAAAATGCCGTTTCTCTCCCAGCTCAATCTCAGCGAAGACCAGAAGACCCAGGTCAAGGCGATCTTCGACGAGGAGCACGCGAAGATCGCGCCGCTGGCCGAGAAGGGCATGGAGGCGCGTCACGCTCTCGGGGAGGCGATCCACGCTCCGACCTTCGACGAGAGCGCCGTCCGGGCCGCCGCCGCCCAGGCGGCGATCGTTGAGAGCGATCTGGCGGTCGAGCGGGCGCGGCTCGCCTCCAAGATCCGGGGCGTGCTGACGCCCGACCAGCAGAAGCAGATGGATACCCTGCGTCAGCAATCGCTCCAGCGGATGCACCAGCGGTCGGATGAGGACCGTGGTGACTGGCATGAGGATCCCGCGGACTCCGAAAACGACCAGTAGATCAACGACCAGCCGCAGGGCGGGCGTCCAGGGTCACTCATCGCCGCGGGTCCCGCGCCGGGCCTCGAAGAAAAACAGAAGCCCCGATCGCGCGGCGATCGGGGCTTCGATGAAACGCTGACGCAGGATGAAAAGTTGCCGCAGCGCGGCTCAGCGGCCTCCGAGCTTCCAGGTCATGCCGGCCGTGACGGTCGTGAACGTCGTGCTGTCGCTGAAGGTGGTCTCGCGCAGCAGCGACACGTCCGTCCGGAACGCCATCCTCTGGGTCTTCCCGAAATAGATCCGGGTACCGCCGCCGATCTGGTAGGCCATCGAGTTGTCGCTGGCGCTGGTCCCGGAGCTGTCCACCTGGATGTCGGCCTGGCCGATGCCGGCCATGAGGTACGGCACGTATTCCTTCTTGCGGGGATGGAAGTTCATCACGCCGTTGACCATGTACAGCCGCATCTTCGTGTCCACGTCGGTCCCGGAGATGCTGCCGTTCTCGGATGACGTCGCAACCTGGCCTTCGATCTGGAACTGCTTGTTGATCTGGAAGCCCCCCCGGACGCCGAGGAACTGGGCCGAATCGATGCCGGTGCTGTCCGAGTTGACGTTCGCCTGGGCGACATCGAACCCGATCTCACCGGTCTTCTCCGGCGCGTTCGCGGCGAAGACGGGCGCTCCGAGCGCGAGCGCAGCGAACAGTGCAAGACACAGGATCCGCTTCATGTGTGGTGTTCTCCTTTCGTGGATTGAAACGGGTTTGGGCCCGGGATGCTTGAGTTCCCGGGGAGCGCAGAGAAGCGGCACCTCCCTTCCTGTTTCACGGGCCTAAACCTAGGAACCGGACGCGGTCGGATCAAGCGGATGACGAAATCGTCGCGTGCGACGGGGGTGCGCGTTTCAATCCTGAGATCCATCAGGTGCCGTCCGGGCCGTCCCGGTTTTTGCCGGGCAGACAAAACGGGGGTATCGTCGCAGGGATCGGCTCGAATGACACTTCAATCACAGGAGGTCCACATGAACTGGAAGAGAAGCGTGATGGTTCTGGCGACGCTGGCGCTCTGCGCCACCCCCGCCCGGGCCGGCGGCTTCGGCGTCTATGGCGCCTACTGGGATTCGAGCGATGCGAGCCACAGCTGGGGAGGCGGTACGCGGGTCGGCTTCAATTTCCTGAAGTCCCTGGAGCTGGAGTTCCACGGGACCTATTACCGCGACTTCCGGGCCGAGCTGCCGACGGCGACCCTCGACGTCAAGGCGATTCCCGTGGACGGCGGCCTCAAGTTCAACTTTCTCCCCGACCTGGCTCTGAGCCCCTACGTCGGGCTCGGGGTCAGCCGCTTCTTCCTGGGCACCAACACCGGCGGCATCGACGACAAGAACGGCTGGTACGGGGAGGCGGGTTTGGATTTTGGCGGGAAGAACGCCCGTCTCTTCGTTGAGGGGATGTGGCGCAAAGTGGATACCACGATCAGCCTCAGCGCCTTCGACGAGAACGTGAAGTTCGATGGCATCGACTGGCACGCGGGCGCCGTCTGGCGGTGGGGCAGATAGTCGGCGCGGGGATGAATTCCGTCATATGATCCGCCCCCGAGGTCGGCCGACCCCAGGGGGATGTCAACCTCCCCGCCATGGTAACGGTCGCCGGCCACGCGACCGGCCCAGCGGGGAGCGCCTCCATGAGGATCTTGATCGCCGAAGACAACGAGATGATCCGCGCCGTCCTGCAGGCCGCACTCGAAGTCTGGGGGCACGAGCTCGTGGTGTGCGTGGACGGCACGCAGGCATGGCAGGCGTTCCAGGGGGAGGATGCACCCCGTCTGGCGATCCTCGACTGGATGATGCCCGGCATCGACGGTCCGGAGATCTGCCGAAAACTCCGGCGGGAGCCGCGCACGCAGGCCATCTACATCATCCTCCTGACCGGGAAAGACCGCAGGGAGGATATCGTGACGGGTCTGGGGGCCGGTGCGAACGATTACGTCACCAAGCCGTTCGATCACGACGAGCTGCGGGCCCGCCTCCAGGTCGGCGTGCGAATGGTCGAGCTCCAGAACCTCCTCGCGAACCGCGTGCGCGATCTCGAGGAGGCGATGGCGAGAGTCAAGCAGCTGAGCGGTCTCCTGCCGATCTGCTCGTACTGCAAGAGGGTGCGGGACGACAAGAACTACTGGCAGCAGGTCGAGGCCTACATCGGGCGGCATTCGGAGGCCCAGTTCAGCCACAGCATCTGTCCCGAGTGCTACGAGACGATCGTCAAGCCGGAGCTCAAGAAGCATCAATCCAAAGCACGCTGAGCCGGGTGGGCGGGGCCGGAGTCAAGGTCCC
>DAISWT010000132.1:0-431 GCA_036826235.1 Acidobacteriota bacterium
GCGCAGCTTCCACCCCATCACGGCCGCATAGAACGCGGCCTCCTTCTCCGGCTCCCCGACGTCGTACTCGTACATGGTCCTCGCGGCCCTGTCCGGGGACGCGGTGAACCGCCCGCCTGAGGCGCCCGCGGTCACCGGGCAGCTGGTGCTCGCGCCGCCCGCCGAGGCCGCGACGCGGCCGGCCGGTGGGGAGGCCCCCCAGGCCGCGGCCGGCGCCGACAGGGCGATCGCCGGAACGATCGTGGGCCGCGCGAATCCGCAGCGCGTGGTGGCGACGTCCCTGAGCGTTCCCGACAGACCGGTCCGTCCGGGCCAGGCGGTCACACTGTCGCTGAAACTGGAGATCCAGGCGGGCTGGCACGTCAATTCGAGCGCGCCGAACCTCGAGTACCTGATCCCCACGAAGATCGAGTTCCCCGATCCGGGCGTCG
>DAISWT010000132.1:552-7248 GCA_036826235.1 Acidobacteriota bacterium
CCACCCGACAGCGCGTCCGGGGAAAAAAAAGTCCGGGCGCGCCTGACCTACCAGTCGTGCAGCGACACGACCTGTCTCGCCCCCGAGACGGTGGAGTTCCTGGTCCCGCTGCGGATCGAGGGTGACCCCGTGGCGCCGGCCGAGATGAGCCCCGGCGCGGGCGCGGCCGCGGCAGGCGGAGGCGCGGGCAGGCGCGGCGCGTCCCCCGGAGGCCTGGCGACGGGCGGCAACGTGGCGGCGGTCCTGGCGGAGAAGGGGATGCTCTCTCTCCTGGGGCTGGTCTTCCTGGGGGGGCTGGCGCTGAACCTGACGCCCTGTGTCTATCCGATGATGCCGGTGACCATCGGTTTCTTCGCCGCCCAGTCACGCGCCAGCTGGCTGGTCCGCGCCGGTCTCCCGGCCCTCTACGTCCTCGGCATGGCGGTGACCTACTCGGTCCTCGGGATGGTGGCGGGACGGGCGGGCGGCCTGATCGGCTCGACCCTCCAGAGCGCGTGGGGGGTGGGCGGCCTGGTCGTCCTGTTCGTCGTCATGGCGCTGTCGATGTTCGGCCTGTTCGAGGTGCGGCTGCCCGGCTCCCTGACGCGGCTGGGCGGCGGTCGGCGCGGGCCGCTCGGGGCCCTGGTCATGGGCCTGACGGTCGGACTGGTGGCGGCGCCGTGCATCGGGCCGTTCGTCGTGGGTCTCCTGGCGTTCGTTGGCGCCTCGGGCAACCCGATCCTCGGTTTCTGGCTGTTCTTCGTCATGGCGATCGGCATGGGGCTGCCGAATCTCGTCCTCGGAGTGTTCTCCGGATCGCTCAGCAGCCTGCCGCGCTCCGGGGAGTGGCTCCTCTACGCCAAGAAAGTGATGGGCGTCGCCCTGCTCGGGGTTGCGATCTATTTCCTCCAGCCGTTCCTCGCGGATCGGGGGATGGGCCTGCTGGTCTTGGGCTTCGCCGTCGCCGCCGGAGCGTACCTGGCGATACTGGAGAAGACCCGGCTGGCGTGGCGGCTGTTCCCGGCGCTCAAGGTGGCGGTCGGCCTCCTGGTCGTCGCGATGGGCCTGTGGTTCTCGATGCCACTTCTCGTCGAGCGCCAGGGGGCGCAATGGGAGCCCTACTCGCACGAGGCGTTCGCCCGCGCTTCCGCGGCGGGCAGGCCGATCCTGATAGATTTTTCCGCGGAGTGGTGCCTGTCCTGCAAGGAGCTGGAGCGGTTCACGTTCTCCGATCCGCAGGTGCGGGCGGAGGCGGCGCGGTACGACCTCCTCAAGGCGGATCTGACCCAGTACGAGTCGCCGGCGGTTCGGGAGATCCGCGATCGCTTCGACATCATCGGTCTGCCGACGATCGTGTTCGTCGACAGCTCCGGGAACGAGCGCAGGGACCTGCGTGTCTATGGCTTCGAGGACGCCGGTGCGTTCCTCGCCCGCATGCGGCAGGTCCGGTGACGAGCTTCTTCGATCATCTCGAGTGCCCGCGCTGCGCCGCGCGACCGCCGGACGGCGCGCTGATGTGCGGCTGTGGCTCGCCGCTTCTGGCGCGCTACCGGCTGGAGCAGGCGCGGGCCGCCTTCCGGCGCGACCTCCTGGCGGGGAGGGAGCCGACGCTGTGGAGGTACGCCGAGATGCTACCCGACGTTCCGCCAATCACGCTGGGGGAAGGGCTGACGCCGCTCCTCCGGGCGCGCCGGATCGCAGACGAGCTGGGCCTCAAGTCGCTGTTCGTCAAGGACGAGGCGGTCAACCCCACGGGCTCGTTCAAGGCGCGCGGCATGGCGGTGGCGGTTTCGGTCGCGGCCGCGCGCGGCGTGCGCGTGGCGGGGGCGCCGTCGGCGGGCAACGCGGGAGCGGCCCTGGCGGCCTACGGCGCGCGCGCCGGCATGGAGGTGCGTCTGTTCCTCCCCGCGACGACACCGCGGCCCTTCGTGCTGGAATCGGAGCGCTACGGCGCGCGGGTGACGCTCGTGCCGGGGTCGATCGCCGAAGCCGGCCGGGCGATGCGGGAGGCGCTCGGCCCCGCTGGCGGGGAGGGGGGTTGGTTCGACTTCTCCACGCTGCGCGAGCCGTACCGCATCGAGGGGAAGAAGACCATGGGATACGAGATCGCCGAGCAGATGGAGTTCACGCTCCCCGACGCCATCGTCTACCCGACCGGCGGCGGCACCGGGCTGATCGGCATGTGGAAGGCGTTCGACGAGATGGAGGGGCTCGGGTGGATCGGACCGCGGCGCCCGCGCATGATCTCGGTCCAGGCGACGGGCTGCGCCCCGATCGTGCGCGCCTTCGAGCAGGGACGGGACACGGCCGGGCCGTGGCCCGATCCGGTGACGATCGCGAGCGGGCTGCGCGTCCCCGGCAGCCTCGGGGATCGGCTGATGATCGAGATCCTCCGCCGCAGCGGCGGCGCGGCGATCGCCGTGGAGGATCGTGAGATGATGGAGTGTGCGGCGCTGCTCGGCTCGCGCGAGGGGATCGACGCCTGCCCCGAGGGGGGCGCGGCGCTCGCGGCGGTGCGGCGCCTCGCGCGTGCCGGGTCGATCGAGGCCGACGAGACGATCGTCATGTTCAACACCGGCACGGGTCTCAAGTATTCCGTCTAGGCCGCGCACAGGAGGCACGCATGCGCCATCGTGAGTCAGGCGGTATCGTCCTGGCGGCCGCCGCGCTGGCCGCCGTCGTGCTGGGGGTCATCGGCGCCGGCGCCGCGCGACCGCGGTCACCCGCTCCCGGGGCGGCGCCCCCGCCGTCGCCCCAGGCTTCGCCGACGCCATCGCCCCAGGCGTCCCCCGCCCCCGGCGAATCGTCCGCCGCGCCAGCGTTTCCGCTGGCTTCCCCGACCCCCGCGCTCCCGGCGGAGCCGCCGCGCATCGTCCGGACGGTGTGCACCGATCACGTGTGCGGCGGGTGCGACGGAAAATGCCGCAAGAGCAGCGGTCACGTGGCGGTGGACAAGAAAGGCCACTGTGCCTGCACGCCGGCGGAGGGCAGCGATCTCGACCGCGCCGTCCGGCAGGCGTACGAGAAGCATCCACCCCAGTGAGCCGGCGGGCGAGACCCGGGCAGCGGGCGCGGGGACCCGACGGCGCGCAACTGCTGCGCGCGGCGCGGCTCTTCCTCGCCGGGATCGGCGAGACGGAGCTGGCGCGGGACATGCGCGGGACTCCGGCCCGCGTCGCGCAGGCCTGGCGCGGGGAGATCGTCTCGGGATACCGCGCCGACCCGCTGCGGATCCTCTCGAAGACCATACCGGCCCGCGAACACGACATGGTGGTCGTGCGTGACATCCCGTTCATCTCGGTGTGCGTGCACCATCTGCTTCCGTTCCACGGCACGGCGCACGTCGCGTATCTGCCGGGCGACCGGCTCGTAGGGCTGTCGAAGATCACCCGGGCGGTCGACGCGCTGTCGCGCCGGTTGCAGCTCCAGGAGAGGCTGACGCGGCAGGTCGTCGAGGCGCTCAGGACGGCGCTTCAGCCCCTCGGGGCCGCCTGCCGCATCGAGGCCGAGCATCTCTGCATGAGCATCCGCGGGGCGCGCCTGAAGGGTAGCCGCGTCGTCACCTCGGCCTACGCCGGCTCGTTCGGGACGAGCCCCGCTCTGCGCGCCGAGTTCCTCCGCCTGACCGGCGCCCCGGCGCGGCGGCCGGGAAGTGGCCTCGCCGGCGTGATAAAGTATCGGACCTGATGACGGTATCCGGGCGTTTCGCCCTGTTCGCTGCCGTGGCGTCGGCGATCGTCATCCTGGCCGGCGCCTCTCCCTCCTCTCCCGCGCGGTCGCAGTCCGCGCCCGCGGCCCCCTCCACGCCGCCAGGACCTCTGCTGTCGGCCCCCCCGGCTCCCAAGGTGCGCATCGGGCTGACGAACGACCCGGTGAAGGTGCGCGTGTCCGCCGACGGCGGCATCGTCGTGAGAGATCCCGCGAGAAAACAGCCGATCTGGAAGAAGAGGTTCGATGGCGGGATCTACCTCGTCAGCGAGGTGTCCGGCGGCGGCGAGCCCGGCGTGATCTACCGCGTGCAGGTCGCCTCGTTCGCCTCCAAGGAGCAGGCCGAGGCCAAGAAGGCGGATCTCGAGACGCTTCTGCCCGGCGAGAAGATCGTCGTGGTGTACAACGCCGACCGGAGATCCTGGCGCGTGCGGGTGGGCGAGTTCCTGGCGCGCGAGGACGCCTCGGCACTCGTGCAGCGTCTGAGCGAGGAGGGGTTCAACGAGCTGTGGATCGCGGACGAGGGCCGGACGGTCGGCGGGCGCCTGCGCATCCGCCTGGTGGACGATCGCTGGCGTAACTTTCTGACCTCCTACGACCGCGTCCTCGTCCAGCCGGCGCGCGCCGGGGCGCTCCTGCGCGTGGACCAAAACGTGTACCGCGGCACGCTCGAGGCGCGCGTCTCCAAGGCCGGGAACCTCCAGATCATCAACGAGGTCGACATGGAGGACTACCTGCGCGGCGTGGTCCCGAACGAGATGGGGCCCGGGGTCTACCCCGAGCTGCAGGCCCTCAAGGCGCAGGCGGTGGCCGCGCGCACGTACATCATCGCCAATCAGGGGCTGTTCTCCGACGACGGCTACGACGTCTGTGACAGCGCGCAGTGCCAGGTGTACCGGGGCGCGGGCTCGGAGCACCCGCTGACAGACCAGGCGGTCGTCGAGACGCGCGCAATGGTCCTGACCTACGGCGGCCAGCCGATCAACGCGCTGTACACCTCGACCTGCGGCGGGCACACCGAGGACGGCCAGCTGATCTTCCCGGAAGAGAAGGGGCCGTACTTGAAGGGCGTGCCATGCTACCCGGAAGTGGAGGCGGAGAGCCGGACGATCACCGGCCGCTCCTGGATCGACCCGGTCATCCTGGAGGACGGCCAGCCCGTGAACGAGGAGGTGACGCTCCTGGAGACGCTCGGGGTCGTGGGGCCGGAGGCCTGCGCGCGCTCCTATCTCGTCGCGCCGAGCGATCCCGTGGAGGTCGAGCGCTGGAGCGCGTTCGCGCTAGGCCTGCTCGGCAAGACCCCCGCGCAGGACGGGTTGAAGGGAGGCAGCCCCCAGATGCACGATCTGGCGGGATACTTCGCCCGATCGCTCGGCTGGGGTGAGAAGCTCCAGCTCGCCCTCGACGAGAAGGACCTGCCATACCTCCTGGCGTTCAAGGACCGCGACGATGTCCCGAAGGAGGCGCAGCGTCCGTACGCCATGCTGATCCTCGAGGGGATCCTGCAGCCGTTCAGGGACAACACGCTGCGGCCCCACCACAACCCTTCGCGCGGGCTGGTCCTGCGCTCGCTCTACCGCATCCTCGACTACTACAACGGACTTGGGACCGTGAAGGCGACTTACCGCGGCCAGGACGGCGACAAGATCCTGCTGGAGGTGAAACAGGACGTGCAGGCGCTGCCGCTGAAGAAGGATGTGGCGCTGTTCCGCTCGTTCCGCGATGTGTCTTACCCTGCCCCGGGCATGCCGCTGATTCTGGGGGACCGGGTCGTGTACCACACGGCGCGCGACGGCGGGATCGATTACTTGAGGGTCATCGCCAACCAGCGGGGTGTCTCCGACGACCGCTATTCGACCGCCTACCGCTGGGAGCAGCGCTACACGCGCCAGGAGCTCGAGTCGCTGGTTGGCCAGCGCCTGAACGTCGGCAAACTGAGCGATGTCGAGCCGACGCGGCGGGGCGTCTCAGGACGGGTGGTCGAGGTGAAGATCACCGGCAGCCGGGGCACCTTCTACATTCGGGGCTTCAAGATCCGCACGGCGCTCGGCGTCCGCGAGAACCTGTTCACCCTCGATCGCACCCTCGGTCCGGACGGAGACGTGGAATCCTTCATCTTCAGCGGCAAGGGATGGGGGCACGGCGTCGGCCTGTGCCAGGTCGGGGCCTACGGCATGGCGCTGCGCGGAAAGACCTACGAGGACATCCTGCACCACTACTACACCGGCGTCGACCTGGTGCGTCGGAGCCAGCGGTGAGCGCCCGCTCCCCGGGTGAGCGCTGAACCTTCCGCGGCGCCGGGCCCGGCGGCCGCTGGGCCTGGCGTCGCACCCAGTGCATCCTCCGACAGGTCCCATGACAACACCGTGTTGTGGCGGGCCTGGTGACGGTCGAGAGCGGAGGGTCGCGCAGCGACCCGGATCCGTGCCCGGCCGCCGCAAGGCGTAGCGCTTCAGGCGTGGCGGCTGTTGACCCGGCGACGGCGGCGGACCGATAATCACGGCACGATGAGACCCTCCGGGGGCCCGGCGGATCGCGACGCAGAGCGGACGGCGTGACGGAGTTTCGCGGGCGGCTCAAGGCGCTCAGCTTCGCGGATATCCTCGAGTTCCTGCGCGTCCTGAACCGCCCGGGGCTGCTGTCGCTGTCCGTCGAGGGCACCACGATCGGCCTGTACCTGCGCGACGGGCGCATCGTGCACGGAGCTTCGACGCGCGAGTCGGACCGGCTGTCCGACCTGCTCCTGCGCCGCGGGACGATCACGCGCGACCAGTGCGACCAGGCGATGCGCCGGGCCGCGGCCGGGGAGAAGCTGGGCAAGGCCCTGGTCGATCGGGGAGGGTTGACGCCGCGTGCGCTGATGGAGGCGAGGCTGCACCAGGTCCTGCAGATGGCCGTGTCGCTGTTCGAGTGGGAGGACGGCGACTTCGTTTTCCTGGAAAGGGAAGCGCCGCAGGACGAAGGCGTCGAGGTGGAACACCTCCCGGAGGGCACCGCCATCATCCTCTT
>DAISWT010000133.1:0-1630 GCA_036826235.1 Acidobacteriota bacterium
GGGACGACATCGAGGCGCGCGCCGGCGAGCTGCGCAACTTCCTCAGCCTCGACGGCCCGCCGGCGAGAGGATGAGCCCTGCGTCGGCGACCGGACGGGGCGCCCCACGCGCCAGCCTGATGATCCTCCCGGCGCTGCTCGCCCCCGGCGCCGTCCTCCTCGCCCGCGCCGCCGGCAGCCCGATCCTGCTTCCCGTCCTTGCGACCCTGACCGTCTACCCCATGCTGGCGGCGCTGCTCGTGCGGGGGCGGCGACGGAGCGCTGCGGTTGCGGCCCTGCTCTGGGCGGCCAGCCTCTCTGCGTCCATCGTCGCCTGCGCGATCCGCGATCCCGGCGGTACCGGGGCCGTGGTGCTGCACGGCACCGCCTATCGTGACGAGATGTTCGCGTTCATCAGGAGCGGATCGGGAACCGAAAGCGATCCCCGGCGCTTCCTCCCGCAGCACCTCCTGCACCTCGTCGTCTTCTGCATCCTCGCGGCCTGCAGCGCGGGGCTCCTGGGAATCGCGCTGGGAGCGATCCTCGTCGGTTACATGTCGTACTACGTCGGCTGCCTGGCGGCGTCCGGGGGAGCGCCGGCGATCGCCCTGTGTCTCGGCTGGCCGCCGTGGGCGATCCTGCGGGTCGTGGCGTTCGTCCTGCTCGGAATCGCCCTGAGCGATCCGCTTCTGATGGCGGTCCGCCGCCGATTCCGCGGGTCGTCCGGCCCGCCCCCGGGATTGACCGCCGTGGAGCCCCACCCGCCGCCGGCGCGCCGCCCATGGCGTGCGTGGTACATGGCCGCGGCCCTCCTGCTTGCCGCCGATGCGGGGCTGAAATTTACGCTCGCCCCCACATGGGCCGACCTGCTCCGTCCCTGTCTCGGCCCCTGAGATCAATCCGCCGTCCGCTGCATCGGACGCTCGCCTTGACGTCCGTCCGACCCCCCGCTACGATGCGTTCCTGGCGGAATGGGCTCCGTGACGCGGGGTCGCGCATGATGACGGTGCGGTCGGTGGAGGGCAACCTGGACGGCAGAGGACTGAGGATCGGGCTGGTCGTCAGCCGATTCAATGACTTCATCTCCGAGCGTCTGCTCGAGGGGGCCCTTGACTGCCTGCGCCGTCACGGGGTGCAGAAGAAGGACATGACCGTCGCCCGCGTTCCAGGGGCCTTCGAGATACCGGTCGCCGCGCGTCGGCTGGCGCTCTCCCGGAAGTACGACGCCGTCATCTGCGTCGGTTGCGTCATCCGGGGAGAGACCTCCCACTACGATCAGATCTGCGCCGAGGTGGCCCGCGGCGTGGCGGCGGTGGCGCTGGAGGCGGGACTGCCGGTGACCTATGGCGTCCTGACGACCGAGAATCTGCATCAGGCGATCGAGCGGGCGGGTGCCAAGGGCTCCAATAAGGGCTGGGACGCGGCCCTCGCGGCGATCGAGATGGTGTCGTTGTTCCGGAGTCTGGAGTAGCCCCATGGGATCGCGCCGCAGGGCCCGGGAGTTCGCGCTGCAGATGCTCTACCAGGCCGAGGCCTCCGGGGCGCCGATGGGCGACGTGGTGGCCGCGTTTTGGGGCGATCGCGAGGTGGCGGCCGAAGTGCGGGCCTTCGCCGAGCGGCTGGCCACCGGCGCCGCGGCGGCGCAAACGGAG
>DAISWT010000133.1:1643-7238 GCA_036826235.1 Acidobacteriota bacterium
CCTGATCGAGAATCTGGAGAACTGGAGGCTGGAGCGTCTGGCTATCGTCGACCGGAACATTCTCCGGATGGCGGTCTACGAGTTCCTGCACGAGACCGAGACACCCCCGATCGTGGTCATCGACGAGGCGATCGAGGTGGCGCGGCGGTTCGGGGGTGACGACTCCTGGCAGTTCACCAACGGCATCCTGGACGCAGTCCGCAAGAAGCTCGAGGCGGCGGGCGCCCTCAACCGCTGAATCCTCCCCCCGCGCACCCGATTACGATCCCGTGATCGAGCCGGAGCGGGTGGCGGTATTCGCAATCCGGCCTACATTTTATCCCGTGCCTCGCGGTCACAGTGGCGGCGGCCCGTCTGCCGCC
Source organism: Acidobacteriota bacterium (assembly GCA_036826235.1). GTDB lineage: Bacteria > Acidobacteriota > Polarisedimenticolia > Gp22-AA2 > Gp22-AA2 > Gp22-AA3. The sequence goes on from DAISWT010000133.1 coordinate 2,006, forward strand.
GCCGTCCTGGCAGCCGTGGTGCGCCGAGCGGAGGACCCTTGAGCGTCGTCGGCAGCCTGGAGGATCTCTCGTTCCCGGACGTCCTGCAGATCGTCCGCGCCAGCCGCCGCTCTGGCACCCTGCGACTCGACATGCGGGATGGCGAGCGGCGGGTGCGTTTTGAGAACGGGGTGATCCGCGACGCCATGCTCGGACCGGGCGGCCCGGCGCTGGACGATCTTCTGCAGCGACAAGGGAGCGTCGGAGCCCAGGCCGTCGCCGGGGCACGCGCGCGCGCGGCGCGGACGGGGACCAGCGTGATCAGCGCCCTGGTGGCAATGGGCAGCGTGGCGCAGGAGACGATCGACAGGTTGGTGCGCGAGGAGCTGAAAGCGAGCCTGCGTTCCCTCGTCCTGTCTCAGGAAGGGGAGTTCCGTTTCGAGCTGGAGGACGAGAGGGTGCCGGGCGAGCGCGCCCTCCTCCTGATCGAGCGATCGGTGCTGCGGCGCGCGGTCGAGGATGAACTGGAGCGGGGCGGTTTCGCCGTTGATACCTGCGAGACCCCGGGACAGGTCCTGGAGCGGGCGCGGCGGCTCCTGCGGGAGGGCGCGGCCTTTCTCCTGGTCACCGACCTTGTCCTGCCGGACGCCGGAGGCAAGGGATGGAGGGGAGGCCTTGATCTGGTGCGGAGCATCCGCTCGTTCGCGCCCAAGGCCAGGGGACTGCTCCTGGGAGAGATCCAGGAGGCGAACATGGACGCTGAGGCACGTGCGGCGGGCGCCTGCGCGTACCTGACGTCGCCCGATCTCGGCGGGGCGCGGCTCGCGGACGTGGGGTCGATCCTCGCGCGCTTCGGGGCGCAGGTACGCGAGACCTTGCTGCATCCCGAAGACGTCGGCGCGGGGCCGCCGCGTCCGGTACGCGCCGTCGATCATCTGTCGCTGCTGCGCAATCTGGTCGGGGAGCTGCACGCGGAAGAGGAGATTGAGATCCCGCTTCTGGTGCTGCGGCTGGCCGCGGAGTATTTCGAGCGTGGTGTGCTGTTCGTCGTGCGCGACAACCGGGCGCACGGTACGGGCGCGTTCGGAGGCGAGACCGACGACCCGGACCCGGAGGGTCTGGATGGTCGGGTTCGCGGCGTCGAGCTGTCACTCCTGCCCGGGTCGATCCTGGAGACCGCCTGCCGCACCCGCGTCCCCTATGTCGGCCCCATCGAGCCGACCGACGCGAACGCCCCCCTGATCGAGAAGCTGGGGACCCCCCTCCCGAAGGAGGCGGCGATCATCCCGGTCTGTGCCGGCCGCCAGGTGTTCGCGATTCTTTACGGTGACAACGGGTCGAGCGCGCGCCCCTTGGGCGACCTGCGGGGACTCGAGATCTTCGTGGCGCAGGCGGGCATCGCGCTCAGGAACGTCTCGTTGCAGCGCCGGCTCTCGGAGCTCTCGCAGGCGGGCGGTACGAAGGGGCCGGATGCCTGACGAGGGTGGTTCCCATCCCGATCGGGGCGGAAGCGGGCGTGAATTCGTGTCCGAAGCCGAGGAGATCCTCGAGAGGCTGTCCGACGGCCTGCGCGAGCTCGAGCGCGTATTCGCGGCGGGCACGCCGCACCTCGAAGCGGTCAACACGATCTTCCGCGAGACGCACTCGCTGAAGGGGTTTGCCGGACTGCTCGGATTCCCCGACATCGCCTCGCTGTCGCACGAGCTCGAGGACCTGCTGTCGCGCCTGCGTCTCGGCGGTGCGCTCGACGGGACGGTCCTGGACCTGGTGCATGAGTCCCTCGACGCGCTGTTCGAGGCGCTCGGCTGCGTGCGTTCGGGCGCCCCGGCGCGCGGCGACCTCGGGACGCTGCGCGATCGCCTGCGCCGCGCCAGCGCCGCCATCGTCCCGGGTCCCGTCTCCGGTCTCGACGGCGTCGATCTGCCGCCCGCTGTCCTGGCTTCGCTCACGGAATTCGAGGAACGGCGCCTGCGCGAGTTGCGCAGGCGAGGACGCCGCCTGGCGCTCGTCAGGCTGCGCGTGGACACGCAACGCCTGGAGGACGATCTCGCCGAGGCGACCCGACGGACGGGCGAGATGGGAGAGGTGATCGCGACCCTGCCGATGGCGGCCGGCCCCGACGGCGGGGTCACCCTGGAACTGCTGGTGACAAGCGAACGGCCGCTTCGCCCGGATGACTGGCCCCGGGGCCTCGTCAGCGGGATCCGCGAGATCGCCGCTCCCGGTGGCCACGAGACAGCGGGGACGCGGTGGTCCGAGGGCCCGGCCGTGGCTGCGATCGAGGAACCGGAGACGCTGTCGGGAACGCTGCGTGTCCCGGTCTCCCGCCTGGACGATGTCCTGGCCCGCGCAGGTGATCTGTCGATTGCCGTGGCCGCCCTCGAGGGGGGTGTGCGCGCGATGTCCGAACGCTATCCCCAAGACCGCCTGGTGCGGGCTGTGGATCCCCTGCTGCGGGCGATCGCGACGCGCCTGAAAGCCCTGCAGCGGGGAGTGATCGACGCCCGCCTGGTGCCGCTCGAACAGGTGTTCCGCAAGGTCGGCCGCCTGGTGGCTCGCACGGCCCGCGCGGCGGGCAAGGAGGCCGAACTGCACACGCTCGGGGCCGACACGGAGATCGACAAGGCCGTGATGGACGCCCTCGCCCCGCCGCTGATGCACCTGACGACCAACGCCCTCGACCACGGCATCGAGCTGCCCGCGGAGCGTGAGCGGGCGGGGAAGGCCCGCCGGGGGCGCGTGGTGTTGAGCGCCTTCCGGCGCGGGCCGTCGGTCGTCATCGACGTCATCGACGATGGCCGCGGGATTGCGCTCGAGGCCGTGCGCGCCGCCGCCGAAACGCGCGCGTTGATCCCGCCGGGGAAGGGGATCACGCGGGACGAGGCCTGGGATCTGATCTTCCGACCGGGGTTCAGCACGGCCGGGCGCGTCAGCGTGGTGTCGGGCCGGGGCGTCGGCCTGGATGTCGTGCGCCGTTCCCTGCGTCGCCTGAAGGGAACGATCGAGGTGCGCTCGGTCGAGGGTCAGGGGACGACCTTCACCCTCACGGTGCCCATCAGCCTGGCGCTGGTGCCGGCCATCATCGTGCGATCGATGGGGCAGCGCTTCGCCGTTCCCGTCGGGTCGATCCGGGAAAACTTGCGGCTGGACGGATCGCGCCGGCGTGCCGCCGCCGGGGACGAAATCTATGATCATCCCGCGGGGGCGTTGCGTCTGCTGCGTCTCGATCGGCTGCTCGCGGGGCGCTCTCCCGGGGAGCGCGGCGGGGAGGAGCGCTACGCCCTGGTCGCCGGAAGCGGGGCCCGCAGGACGGGGATCATTGTCGACGATCTCGTCGGGCGACAGGACGTCGTCGTGAAGCCGGTCGGTCGCTGGCTGCGCGATCGCCCGGGAATCGCCGGCGCGACCGACCTGGGGGACGCCAGCGCCGTCCTGGTCCTCGACCCCGAGGCGCTCGTCACGGGAGCGAACGATGGACGCGCCCGCTCCTGAGACGCGCGAGTCCGGGACCGGTTCGCCGGGCGCCAGGAGCATCCTGACGTTCACCCTCGAGACGCGGGAGTTCGGCCTGCCTCTCGACGCGATCGTCGAGATCATCGCCCACGGGCACGCCACCCCCGTCCCCCATCCCGAGCCGGCCATCGAGGGGATCCTCCCCCATCGCGGACGGATGGTGACGCTGCTCAATCTGCGGCGGCTCCTGGATCGTCCGGAAAGGGAAGCGGGATCGTCCGCGCAGGTGATCGTGACCGAGACATCGGGCGACCTTCTCGGGCTGGTGGTGGACGCGGTGACCCGGGTCATGACGACATCGGCGATTCCCGAGCCCCTGGAGCGCGTTGCGGGTCTGGATCGCCCTGGTCCGTTCGAGGGCACCGTCAGGTCCGGCGACGGCCGGGTGATCCTGCTCGATCTCCCGGCGATCCTGCGAGGGCTGGCATGATCGTCGTGTGCCCCGGCTGCGGCAGGCGGTATCGTCTCCCGGAGACCGGGGCCGGGCGCCGGGTGCGCTGCAATGCGTGCCGGCGCGTCTTCACCACCGAGGAGGGGCGTGCGGCACTCTCCGGCCCGGTGCCGCCCGCCTCGGCCCGGCCGGGTGCCACGGGTGGCTCGGCGCCGCTGGCGCTCGTGGGCGACGAGGACCGGGAGTTCCGCCAGCTCGTGCGACGGACCCTCGAGTCGCTCGGCTGCAAAGTGGAGGTGACGGAAGACGGTGAGGCGGCGTTCCGCTACGCGGTGGCTCGTCACCCGGATCTGATGGTTCTCAACGTGTATCTCCAGAGGCTCCTCGGCGTGGCAGTCTGCGAGGGGGTCAAAGGCAGCCCGGATCTGAGGCGGACGAAGGTGGCTCTGGTGGGATCCGTGTTCAAGTCCGACCGCTTTGTCCGCAACCCGGGAAATCTGTATGGAGCCGACGACTATTTCGAGGACGTGATCCCCGAGACGCAGCTGCGCGCTCGCCTGCAGGTTCTCCTCGGCGGCGTCGCGGGGCCGGCGCGTCATCCGGCGCCGGGCCGCCCGGCCGCCCCGACTGGAGTGACGTCTGCCGCCCCCCCGCCGGCACACGGGGGAGCGGGGCCGTTCGCCGGTCCCGCTGGGGGGCGTCTCTCCCCCAACGGCGCCGACGAACCGATCGATCCGCGCTCGGAGATCCGACGCCTGGCGCGCATCATGGTGTCGGACCTCAAGATCTACCACCCCGAAGGGTTCCGGCAGGCGATCCTCGAGCGGCGCTTCTCGGAGACCTTCCGCGAGGAGCTCGCGCAGGCGAAGGACCTGATCGGCCGCCGATTTCCCGGGCTGTCGGACAGGATGGCGATCCTCAGCGAGGCGCTCAAGGAGCAGATCGTCGAGGAGCGCGCGGCCGCGCGGGGCGGCGCGGGTCCGATGTCGTGATCGAGCCCGGTCCGGGCCCCGAGCGGAAGGGCGCCGCGCTCCTGCCGGAAAGCCGGCCGGCCGACCTGATCGTCATCGGCTGCTCCGCCGGCGGCCCTCTGGCCCTGCAGGAGATCCTTCCGCACCTGCCCCGCGGAACCATGACCACGGTGGTCGTGGCGCAGCACATGCCCCAGCGGTTCACGGCGCTGTTCGCGGAGAGGCTGGACCGGCTGTGCTCTCTTCCCGTGACCGAGCCGAAGGACGGCGACCCGGTGGCGCCCGGACGCATCTACGTCGCCGCGGGGGGCAGGCAGACGACCATCGATCGGCTGGCCCCGGGGATCGTGTTCCGCGTGCGCCCGCGCGACTCATCGGA
>DAISWT010000134.1:0-7229 GCA_036826235.1 Acidobacteriota bacterium
GCTGGGATAGGAGATGTTCGGCAGCAGATTGATCGGCAGGCGGGTGAAGGCGACGATGCCGAACACGACCAGGGCGGCGGCGCACATCGTCACCGTCACGCGTCGCTTCAGCGAGAACTCGATCAGGCTCATGGCCGGCCCGGTCTTTCCGTCAACCGCGGGCCGGGCGTTCGGCGACGGCGCGGACATCGGACGCTTCCGGCGACGGGATGACTTTAATCGCCGTGCCCTGCTTCAAACCGCCCTGGCCCGCCACGATCGCCTGCTCGCCCGCCGCCACGCCCGACAGGGCCTCGATCCGCCCGCCCTCCTCCAGACCGAGGGCGACGGTGCGTTTCTCCGCCACGTTCCCCTTGGCGACGAAGATGTAGGCGTTCTGCAGCTCGCGGATGACCGCCTCGCGCGGCACCAGGACCGCCTGCGGGTGCGTCTCGCGCACGATGTCGATGGTGACGAAGGCGCCGGGCCGCACCTCGGGCGGCGGCGCGGTGGCCTCGATGGTCAGCTTCACCGTGCCGGTTGCCGTGTCGACCACCGGGCTGATCTGCCGGATCCGCCCGCGGAAGCGCGTGGTGTCGCTGGCCTTCAGGGTGATGCGTACGTCGCGCCCCTCCTTGAGCCCGTAGACGTCCTTCTCCGGCAGGAAGATCTTCGCGACCAGGGGGTCGAAGTCCGAGACCGTGAACAGCTGATCGCTCGGGTTGAGGTGCTGGCCGAGCTTCACGAACCTCTCGGTGACCCGGCCGGTGAACGGCGCGCGAATCGTCGTCTTCTCCAGACGCCATTGCGCCTCGGCCAGCTCCTGCTGTGCGATCTGGTCGTCGAGCGAGGCCTTGTCATAGAGCTCCCGGCTGATCAGGTTGTCGGCCAGCCCCTTCCGGGCGCGCTCGAAGGTGATCCCCATGCTCTCCACCTTGATCTGCGCCTTCTTCACGGCGATCTCGGCGTCGTTCTTGACCAGCTGCGCCAGGACCTGGCCCTTCTTGACGCGGTCTCCCTCCTCGACCAGGAGCTCCGCCACCCGACCCTCCGCCTCGGACAGGACCCTGACCTCGGCGTCGGCGACCAGGTTGGCGGTCGAGCTGATGTACGCGGAGACCGCCCCCCGGTTGATCGGCGCCACGCTGACCGGCACCGGCGCCTTCTCCTTGTCCTCCGCCGTGCCGTCCTTCTTGTCGTCTTTCTTCTGGTCCTTGTCGTCCTGACCCGGGTTGTCGGCGGGGGTCGCTCTGGGGCCGGCCAGGGCCACCTCGTCCGGGACGGCCTGGCCCTTCGAGGCCGTCGGCGCCCGGTCCGGCGCCGCGGCGCGGTACTTCCTGTTGATGTACAGACCGGCGGCCGAGGCGGCCGCGACCAGCAGCAGAAGGGCGGTGAAGAAGACCAAGGCGCGCTTGCGACGGGTACCGGCGTTCATCAGTCTCTCCGACATCTCAAATGGTGTTGGTGCAGCGGGACCCGGTGACCGTCCGTGTCCATCCGTTCAACGCAGGGCTCGGGTTCATGGTTCCCGCTTCTTTCATGACGGGAGGGGGGCGTCGGGCGGCCCGGGGCGGCAGGACCCGCGGGGCCGGCGCGCTGTCGGTTACGGGGTACAGAGGTGCGCATTGTAGCGGAAAGCAAACTGTCTTACAACGCGAGCACAAGGGTCATCGGGCCCGGTCGATGGTGAACTTCCCGAACGCGAAACCGATATCCACGCCCCGACCGGTGCCATGGAGCGCCAGCGAGACCTCTCCCTTCGTCAACGCCTGTGCGTCGGCGGACTTGCCCGCGCCCGCGTGGGCCTCGGATTGGACGTAGGACCCGAACAGCTCGTCGATGTTCCGGGCTCCGGTGAACCGGCCGGTGCCCCCGATGATCTCCGACTTGCCGAAGGTGAGGCCACCCCCCTTGGTCGTGATCGTGACCCGGGCCTTCTGGCCGTTGCTGCAGGTGATCGTGCCGTCCCCCTTGGCGGTCTTGTAGAACGCCGACCAGCCCTTGAGATTGAACGTCATCGTGCACTCGGCCAGCTTCTCCTTTCGCTCTCCCCTCGCCGCCTGCGAGGCGAGCGGATGATCGTGCGCGCCGCTCGAAATCAGCACGATGCCGAACACCATCGCTGTGAGGATCGTTCCTGGTCGCATCGGTCTCCTCCCATCCGCATTGTACCTTTGTCCTCCCGAGACGATATATACTCCGCGCTCCACCGATGGGCCGGGACCGACTCTCCTCGACGCAGATGATCCATGTTTGAACGCCCAGCGAGTGACGCAGGATGACCCGGCGAGCGACGGCCGGCCCGCGCGGCCGCCGCCGGGGGACGAGAGTCCTGACCGGCATCGAGGTCCTGGCGTGGGCCCGGCCGCGCTGGCTGCGCGGCCGCCGCATCGGGCTCCTCATGCATCCGGCCTCCGTCACCTCCCGCTTCGTCTCGTCGAGGCAGGTGGTCCTGGATGTCTACGGCCGGGGCAGTCTGCGGGCCCTGTTCGGCCCCCAGCACGGGATCGACGGCGAGAAGCAGGACAACATGGTGGAATCGCGCCACGGCGCCGACGCCGGTCTCGGCATCCCCGTCCACAGCCTCTACTCGGAGACCCGCTCCCCGACCCCTGCCATGCTGCAGGACATCGACGTCCTTCTGGTCGATCTGCAGGATGTCGGGACGCGCGTCTACACGTTCGAGTGGACCACCGCGCTGGCGCTCGAGGCCTGCGCCGAGATGGGACGCGAGGTGGTCGTCCTCGACCGGCCGAACCCGCTGGGTGGCGAGACGCTGGAGGGGAACCTGATCCGTCCCGGCTACACGTCGTTCGTCGGGCTCTACCCGGTGCCGATGCGCCACGCTCTGACGCTTGGCGAGCTGGCGGCTCTGGTGAACGCGCGAACGGCGGGCGGGACCCCGTCCGGCCTTGCGCCGGGGACTCCGGCGGCGGCGCGTCCCTCGCGCCGCGCCGATGGCGTCGGCTGGCGCTGTCCGGGCCGTTGCGAGCTGACCGTGGTGCCGATGGACGGCTGGCGCAGGGACATGCTCTACCCGGATACCGGCCTGCCGTGGGTCCTGCCGTCCCCCAACATGCCGACGTTCCACACCGCCATCGTCTACCCCGGCCAGGTGCTGCTGGAGGGGACGAACCTGTCGGAGGGACGCGGCACCACCCGGCCGTTCGAGATCTTCGGGGCTCCCTGGCTGGATCTCGGCGCGGTGCGACGCCGGTTCGGGAAGCGCCGGCTGCCCGGTCTGGTCCTGCGGGATCACGCCTTCGAGCCGACCTTCCACAAATGGGCGAGACAGGTCTGCCAGGGCTTCCAGATCCATGTGACCGACGTGAAGACGTTCCGGCCGTACGCGACGACGCTCGCCCTGCTGCAGGACATCATCGCCGAGCATCGCGACCGCTTCGAATGGAAGAAGCCGCCGTACGAGTACGTCACCGACCACCCGCCGATCGACGTTCTCACCGGCGACCCGGCCCTGCGCGAGGCGCTCGAATCGGGGAGCGACTTGCGGGAGATCGAGCGCCGGTGGCGGAAGGAGATCGCGGCCTTCGAGCGCGAGTCCCGCGCCTTCCGGCTTTATGACTGACCCGGCCAGGACGTTCGTCGGGGGAGTCGCGATGCCGCCGCTACCTGGCATGACTCCCGGCGAGTGGGCCGCCTCGCCCTGGGTGCAGGCACCCGCCGCCCTGATCCTCTGGATCGTCGCGTTCCTCGTGGTCAGGACGCTCGTGCTTGGCGGGATGCGGAAGGTGGCCGCCAGGACCCCCTGGACCTGGGACGACATCCTGGTCGAGTCTCTGTCCACGCCTCTTCTCATCGCCATCGTGGCGAGTGGTCTCCTGGTGTTCGACAGGATCCTGCCCCTGGCGCCGGAGTGGGATCGCGCCTTCGACGTCCTGTTCGCCTTCTCGATCGCGCTGGCGCTGGTGCTGCTCGTCGATCGCACCGCGCGGGCCGTTCTCGATCGCCTGGCCGCAGCCTCCCCGGTCCTGCAGGGGGCGCGCGGGCACCACGGCAGCGATCTCGACCTGGTCGAGCGGGTGACGCTGGAGGTGGCGCGCGACGTCATGCGCACCGTGACGGGCGGTGTCGCGCGGTTCGAGCCGGGGCTTCGTTTCCAGGGATTCGGGGACTCCGCCATTCTCCTCCTGGTTGTCCTGCGCGCGCGGGAGCTCGAGGCCGTCCAGACGATCCGCCACGAGTTCGTCAAGCGCCTGCAGGCCCGCTACCGGCGGGAGGGGATCGTCATCCCGTATCCGATCCGCACGCTCGATTTCGCCGCGGGGCACACCGGCGGGCTCATGGAGGTATTCGGCCCCGGGCCGGCGCCCCCGGCACGCGGCGGAACGGGCGGGGGACGTGTCTGATGCCGTCGCGCGACCTGCTCTATCTATCGCGCGCCGACGTCGAGGCGGTCGCCGTCCCGATGACCGCGATCATCGAGCGGCTCGAGGTCGCTTTCCGCGAGAAGGGGCTCGGGCGGGTCGAGATGCCGCCGAAACCGGGCATCCACCCCGGGCCTTCGGGCGGCGACAACTTCATCCACGCGATGCCGGCGTTCATCGGCGCCCTGGGCGCGGCGGGCGTCAAGTGGGTCGGCGGCTTCCCCGAAAATCTGCGGCGCGGGCTGCCGTACGTCACCGGCCTGCTGATCCTCAACGACCCGCAGACCGGCCTGCCGAAGGCGGTGATGGACGCGACCTGGATCACCGCGATGCGCACCGGGGCGGCGAGCGCCGTAGCGGCGAAGCGGCTGGCGCGGCCCGGCGCCTCCTCGTTCGGCATCCTGGGGTGCGGCGTGCAGGCCCGCACCAACCTCGAGGCGATCGCGGCGGTCGTCCCGTCGCTGGAGTCCGTGCGGGCCTACGACATCCATCTCGACCGCGCCGCGCGCTACTGCGCCGAACTGGGGCCGGCCTACCCGGCGATCAAGTTCAGCGCCGTCGCGACGCCGCGCGCCGCCGTCGAGGGGACCGACATCATCGTCACAGCGGGTCCGATTCGCGCCAGGCCCAGCCCGATCATCGAGCCGGAGTGGCTCGCGGAGGGATCGCTGGGCCTGCCGCTCGACTACGACTCGTACTGGAAGCCCGAGGCGATGGCCGCCGCCGAGCGCTTCTACACCGACGACACCGCGCAGCTCCTGCATACCCGCGAGGCCGGCGTCTACTTCCGGCGCGTCCCCCGGGTGTTCGCCGACCTGGGCGAGGTCGTCGCCGGTCTCAAGGACGGCCGTCGTCACGACCGGGAGCGTCTCCTCTGCATGAGCCTGGGGATCGCCCTCGACGACATGGCGACCGCGCCGCTGGTCCTGGAGGGCGCCGTCGCGAAAGGGCTGGGGACGCGTCTGCCGCTGTGACCCGGTAACCCGCCGCGACTGGTGTATGATGCACCCTTCAAACCGCCGCCCGCCAAGGCGTCCGCGATGACCGACCCAGGGGGCGCGCCCCGCGTGAGGAGACCCGATGACCACGGTGCAAGGAAAGACCAACCGCCTCATCGAGCTGGCCGAGACCTGGAGCGCCCACAACTACCATCCGCTGCCGGTGGTCCTGACGCGCGGAGAGGGGGTGTGGGTGTACGACCCCGAGGGAAACCGGTACATGGACATGCTGTCGGCGTACTCGGCGCTGAACCACGGGCACCGGCACCCGCGCATCGTGCAGGCGCTCAAGGACCAGGCCGACCGGATCACCCTGACGTCGCGCGCCTTTCACAATGAGCTGTTCGGACCGCTGTGCGAGAAGCTCTGCCGGCTGGCCGGGAAGGAGATGACGCTTCTGATGAACAGCGGCGCCGAGGCGGTCGAGACCGCCATCAAGACGGCGCGCAAGTGGGGCTACCGGGTCAAGCAGGTCCCCAGGGACAGGGCCGAGATCATCGTCTGCGAGAACAACTTCCACGGGCGCACCACGACGATCGTCGGGTTCTCGTCGGAACAGCAGTACCGCGAGGACTTCGGGCCGTTCACGCCGGGCTTCAGGCTCATCCCCTACGACGACCTGGAGGCGCTGGAGAGGGCGATCACGCCGGAGACCATCGGCTTCCTGGTCGAGCCGATCCAGGGCGAGGCCGGCATCCTGATGCCGCGCGACGGCTATCTGAGGAAGGCCGCGGAGATCTGCCGCAGGAACCGCGTGCTGCTGATCGCCGACGAGATCCAGACCGGGTTCGGACGCACCGGCAGGATGTTCTGCTATCAGCACGAGGGGATCGACCCCGACCTGGTCGTGGTCGGCAAGGCGCTCGGCGGGGGCGTGCTGCCGGTGTCGGCGGTCATCGGCCGGCGCGACACGCTCGGGCTGTTCCGCCCCGGCGACCACGGCTCGACGTTCGGCGGCAACCCGCTGGCCTGCGCCGCCGGCATGGCCGCGCTCGACGTCCTGGTCGAGGAGAAGCTCGTGGAGCGGTCGGCGGACATGGGGGACTACTTCATGAAGCGTCTGCGCGACGTCCGGACGGGCAAAGTGAAGGAGGTCCGTGGCCGGGGCCTGCTCATCGGGGTGGAGATCAAGGCGGAGCACGGCAAGGCGCGCCCGTACTGCGAGAAGCTGATGGAGCTCGGCATCCTGGCGAAGGAGACGCACGACCAGGTGATCCGCTTCGCCCCGCCCCTCGTGATCACCCGCGAGGAGGTCGACTGGGCCCTGGAGCGCATCGCCAGGGTGGTCGCCTGAGTCTCACGGATCACCTGCGCAACCACACGCCGGCGACCCTCGCGGCTTCCCGGCCCGACCTGCGTCTCGATCCCGGGCTGGCCAACCGGATCGTCAACCGCCTGGTCGCGGAGGACCGCGACGATCTGGAGGGAGTGCGTGGTCTCTCGAAGGAGGCCATGCGCTCGCTCCTCGCCGGCGCCCCCGTCAGGCGCCTGGAGGTCCTCGATCGGCGCCGCAGCGGCGTCGACGGCTTCGTCAAGTACCTGTTCCGGTCACGGGGCGAGACCTTCGAGACGGTGCGCATCCCGCTCCTGCTGCCGCGCTGGAGCGTGTGCGTGTCGACGCAGGCCGGTTGCGCCCTGGCGTGCGTTTTCTGCGAGACCGGCCGGATCGGATTCACACGCAATCTGGAGGCGTGGGAGATCATCGAGCAGGTGCTGACGGTGCGGCGCGAGGCGCCCGGTCGGCCGGTGACGAGCGTGGTGTTCCAGGGGCAGGGCGAGCCGTTCCAGAACTACGACAACGTCATCCGCGCCGCGCAGATCCTGCAGCACCCCTGCGGCGGCCGCATCCGCGGGCAGAACATCACGA
>DAISWT010000135.1:0-7225 GCA_036826235.1 Acidobacteriota bacterium
CGCAGATCGATTTCGAGCGCCTGCCCCGCCATATCGCGATCATCATGGACGGCAATGGCCGCTGGGCCCGCATGCGCAGCCTGCCGCGTGTCGCCGGGCATCGGGCCGGCATCGCCGCCGTCCGTGACGTGGTGGAGACCTCCGCGCGTCTGGGCTGCCAGGTGCTGACCCTGTACGCGTTCTCGGTGGAGAACTGGAAACGACCGCAGCGGGAAGTGGACACGCTGATGGGGCTCCTGCGCGAGTATCTGAGGAAGGAGCTGGAGACGCTGCAGAGGAACAACATCGCGTTCAACGTGATCGGGCGCGTGGAGGAGCTGAGCCCGGCCATCCGGCGCGAGCTGCAGGAGGCGATGCAGGCGACGCGCGGCAACACCGGGCTGCTGTTCAACATCGCCTTGTCCTACGGCGGCCGCGCCGAGATCGTCGACGCGGTCAATCGCATCCTGGAGGACCGGCGCCCTCCGGGCGAGGCCCGCGCGCCGCTGGACGAGGTCGCCTTCGCCCGGTACCTCTACACCGCCGGCCAGCCCGATCCCGATCTGCTCATCCGCACCTCCGGTGAAATGCGCATCAGCAATTTCCTGCTGTGGCAGATCGCCTACGCCGAGATCTGGGTGAGCGAGACCCTGTGGCCCGATTTCCGCAAGAAGGAGCTCCTGCAGGCGATCGTCGACTATCAGAAGCGCGAGCGGCGCTACGGCCGCGTCGGCTCCGAGCCCGAGCCGGTGAGTCTGTCGCCGGGCAAAGTCACCGCCTAGCACGGTGAGAGCCTCCGCCGGTCCCGCATGAAGCGCGTCCTGTCCGCGGCGATCTTCCTCCCTTTTTTCTGGTTCATCGTCAAGCCTCCGTTCCACGCTCTCTACGAGGTCCTGGTCGCGGTCGGCGCGCTCCTGGCGCTGCGGGAGCTGTACCGCTTCGCCTCGGCTCGCGGCCAACGCTGCCATCGCGCGCTCGGCGCGTTGACGGCCGTCCTGATCATGGCCTCCTTCACCTTCGCCGGGTTCGACGTGCAGTACGCCCTCGCCTTCGGTCTCCTGGCGCTCCCCCTGGCGTCTCTCTGGCGCGGCGGCGACTGGGGACCCGCGCTGGCCGACATCGGCACGACCTTCTTCATCGCGGCGTTCGTCGGGGTCCTGTTCGGGTATCTCATCAAGCTGCGGACCCTCAATGACCTTCCGAAGGGAGACGAGACGGGATCCGATCTGGTCTTCCTTCTGTTCTTCGTGGTCTGGAGCAGCGACACCGCGGCCTATTACATCGGCACCACCTTCGGTCGGCGGCCGCTGGCGCCGCGGGTCAGCCCCAAGAAGACCATCGAGGGCGCGGTGGGCGGCGTGCTGGGGGCCGTGCTCGCCGCGTTCCTGGCGCGCCCCTGGTTCTTCAACCGGCTGAGCCTGACCGACTGCGTCGTCCTCGGTCTGTGTCTCGGTTTGGTCGGCATCCTCGGGGACCTGGTGGAATCGATGCTCAAGCGGGGGGCCGGCGTGAAGGACAGCGCCGCCCTGGTCCCCGGCCACGGCGGCATCCTGGACCGGGTCGATTCTCTCCTGTACGCCGGTCCGGTCCTCTACTACTATTACCTGTTTGCGATGAGGCCCCACGGATGAATCAGGTACGGCGGCGCGCGGTGTCCATCCTCGGATCGACCGGCTCGATCGGCGTCCAGGCCCTCGATCTGATCGAGCGCTTCCCGGAGCGCTTCGAGGTGGTGGCACTCGCGGCGGGCAGGAACGCCGGACTCCTGGCCCGGCAGATTGACAGGCACCGGCCCCGCCTGGCGGCGATCGGCGACGAGTCCGGCCGCGATCTCCTGAAGGCGGCGGCCCGTGAGGCGCGCTGCGAGATCGTCGCGGGGGAGGAGGGGCTCATGGCGGCGGCGGGATTCCCCGCCGCCGACATCGTGGTCGCCGCGGTGGTGGGCGCGGCCGGTCTTCCGGCGACGTATCACGCCTTAAGAGCCGGCAAGACAGTGGCGCTGGCCAACAAGGAAACGCTGGTGATGGCGGGCCTGCTCCTGCGGCAGGCCGCCCGCGAGACCGGAGGGATCCTGTTACCCGTGGACAGCGAGCACTCGGCGGTGCACCAGTGTCTGCGGGGTGCCCCGCAGCATGAGGTGCGGCGTGTCATCCTGACCGCCTCCGGGGGCCCGTTCCGGACCCTGCCTCTCGAGGAGCTCAAGACGGTGATCCCGGAGCAGGCGCTCCGGCACCCCGTCTGGGACATGGGGAAGAAGATCAGCATCGACAGCGCCACGCTGATGAACAAGGGCCTCGAGTTGATCGAGGCGCGCTGGTTGTTCGACCTGGAGCCGGACCGGCTGGACGTCCTCCTGCACCCGCAGAGTATCGTTCATTCGATGGTCGAGATGGTGGACGGTTCGATCCTGTGCCAGATGGGAGTCCCCGACATGCGGGCGCCGATCCAGTACGCTCTCGGGTATCCGGACCGCTTCCCCGGTCCGGTCCCGGCTCCCGACCTGGCGGCCCGCGGACCGCTGGAGTTCTTCCCGGTGGATCACGAGCGCTTCCCGTGCTTCGATCTGGCCCGAGAGGCCCTGCGTCAGGGGGGCACCGCTCCCGCCGCCCTCAACGCGGCGAACGAGGCGGCGGTGCAGGCGTTCTTGTCGCGGCGTCTCGATTTTCCGGGCATCGCGCGGGTCGTCGCCGGAGTGCTGGAGCGCCACCGGCCCGTGCCGGTCACGTCGCTCGACTGCGTTCTGGAGACGGACGCCTGGTCGCGCGCCATCGCGGAGGAGATCATGATCAGGGGAGGGGAACATTGAGCTGGGTGCTGGCGCACGTGAGCTGGGTCTGGGAGTTCGCCCTGCCGTTCGCCGTCGTCCTCGGCGTGGTGGTGCTGTTCCACGAGTTCGGGCACTACCTCGTCGCCAAGTGGCTGGGCATCACGGTCGAGGTGTTTTCCGTCGGCTTCGGCCCGCGGATCACCGGGTTCCGGCGGGGCGGCACCGACTACCGCCTGTCGTGGGTGCCGCTCGGCGGCTACGTGAAGCTCAAAGGGGAAACCCCGGAGGAGACCACCGCGCACGATCCGGGCGATCTCCTGTCGCGCTCCCGCTTCCAGCGCTTCCTGGTGTTCGTCATGGGCGCGGTGTTCAACCTGATCACCGCCTACGTCCTGACGGTGGTGATTCTGATGATGGGCGTTCCCGAGCCGATCTATCCGAGCCAGCCCCCGGTGGTCGGGGAGATCGAGGAGGGGTCGCCGGCGGTGGAGGCCGGCATCCAACCGGGCGACCGGATTCTCAGCGTCGGCGGCCAGCCGGTCTCGACCTGGAAGGATCTCGATCTGATCATCCTGCTCAGCCCCGGTCAGACGAAGGAGGTCGATCTCGAGCGGGGCGGACAGCGGCTGACGGTGCGGCTGGCGATCCGCGCCGACCCGCGCAACAGCATCGGCATCCAGTCGATCTATCCGGCGACCGGCGTCGTCGTCGGTGAACTGCAGCCCGGACGCCCCGCGGCGGAGGCCGGGCTGCGCCGCGGCGACCGCATCGTCTCGATCGAGGGCGTGGAGATGACCACCATCCCGAAGGTGTTCAAGGCCATCCAGGGATCGGCCGGCAAGCCGCTGCGGTTCGTGATCGAGCGCGAAGGGCGGACCTTCGAGAAGGTCATCACCCCGGTTCGTGAAGGGGACAAGGGGATCATCGGCTTCGTTCCCACGCCGCCGATGACCACGCGGCGCTACGGTTTCCTCGAGGCGCTCGGCGGCTCCCTCGCCAAGAACCTGGAGGACACCGCCCTGACCTTCCTGACGCTCAAGAAGCTGATCCTCCGCGAGCTGTCGCTGCGCACCTTCACGGGCCCCATCGGCCTCTATCTGGCCTCCGGGGCGATGGCCCAGGAGGGCCTGGTGTACTTCCTGAGGTTCATCGCGTTCGTCAGCCTGCAGCTCGGCATCATCAACCTGTTCCCGATCCCGCCCCTCGACGGGGGGCACGTCTTCACCCTGCTGATCGAGGGGGTGATCCGGCGCGACCTGTCGGCCCAGATCAAGGAGAGGGTCATGCAGGCCGGCCTGGTCCTGCTGCTTCTCTTCATGGCCACGGTGGTCTACCTCGACATCAGCCGGCTGTTCCCGCGCTAGACGACCCGAAGGGGGAAGCGCGCCGTGCCCGCCACCAGACGAGATCACCAGGTGCTGTTCACACCGGGTCCGACCGAGGTCGACCCCGAGATCCTGCGCGAGATGGCGCATCCGGTGATCGGCCATCGCGGCGCCGAGATGCAGGAGCTGATCAAGGACCTGACTCCGCGGCTGCGCCCACTGTTCGGGACGCGCGCCCATGACATTTTCCTGACCACCTGCTCGGCGACGGGATTGTGGGAGGCGGCGCTGCGCAACTGCGTGGCCCGTCGTGTCCTGGTGCCGGTGTGCGGCGCCTTCTCGGAGCGCTTCTACGAGGTCGCCCTCGCCTGCGGCCTGGAGGCCGACCCGTTGCACGTCGAGTGGGGGCGGGCGGTTCCGGCCCAGGGAATCGCCGACATGCTCGCCACCGGCCGCTACGATGCCGTCGCCCTGGTCCATAACGAGACCGCCACCGGCGTCACCAACCCCCTGTCCGAGATCGCCGAGGCAGTGCGGCGCCAGGGGGACGTGGTGTTCCTCGTGGACGCCGTGTCGTCGCTCGGAGGAATTCCGGTCGAGGTCGACCGGAACGGCATCGACGTCTGCCTGGCGTCGGTGCAGAAGTGCCTGGCGCTGCCGCCCGGGTTCTCGATCTGCGCCGTGTCCCCGCGCGCCCTGGAGCGGTCCGCCCGACGCGTCGGGAAGGGGTACTACCTCGATTTCGTCCGTCTGAAGGGCTTCTTCGATCGCAACCTGCCGATGGCCACGCCGTCCGTCAGCCACATCTTCGCCCTGCGGGCCCAGATGAAACGGATCGAGGCGGAAGGCCTGGAGGCGCGCTATGCCCGGCACCGCGCCCTGGCGGACCTGGCGCGCGCCTGGGCCTCCGCGCAGTTCGGCCTGTTCGCCGAGGAGAAGGCCCGCTCGAACACCGTCACCTGCGTCGCCAACACGCGCGCCGTCGACGTGGCCCGCTTCATCCAGGAGCTGGCGACACGCGGATTCGCGATCAGCAACGGCTATGGAAGGCTCAAGGAGGCCACCTTCCGCCTCGGGCACATGGGTGACCACACCGCGGATGGTCTCCGGGAGCTGCTCGGCGCCATGGACGCCATCCTGAGTGAGGTCTTCGCGTGAAGGTCCTGATCGCCGACAAGATCCTGCCGGTGTGCGCCGAAGTCCTGCGCCGCGCCGGGATCGAGGCGGAGCACCGTCCGGGAATCGGCGGGAGGGAGCTGCTCGAGGCGGTGGCGGACGTCGAGGGGATCGTGGTGCGCTCCGACACGCGCATCACCGCGGACATCGTGCGGGCCGCCCCCCGTTTGCGGGTCGTCGGGCGCGCCGGGGCGGGCGTCGACAACATCGACGTGGCGGCCGCCACGAAGCGCGGTGTCGTAGTGATGAACGCCCCCGGAGAGAACACCATCTCGGCGGCCGAGCACACGCTGTCGCTCATGCTGGCGCTGGCCCGGCAGATCCCGCAGGCCGATCGCTCGATGAAGGCGGGGCGCTGGGACCGCGGGCGGTTCCTGGGCGTCGAGCTGTTCGGCAAGACCCTCGGTATCCTGGGGCTGGGCAAGGTCGGGCGCGAGGTGGCGGCGCGCGCCCGCGCCTTCGGCATGGAGGTGATCGGCTACGATCCGGTCCTCTCCGAGGAGGTGGCGGCCAGCCTCGGCGTGAGCCTCGTGCCGATCTCCGCGGTCTACGAGCGCTCCGACTTCATCACGCTGCACCTGCCCCTGACGCGCGAGACCCGTCACCTGATCGGACGTGAGGAGCTGAAGCGGTGCAGGCGGGGGGTGCGCGTCCTCAATGTGGCGCGCGGCGGGGTCATCGACGAAGCGGCCCTGGCCGAAGCCCTGCAGTCGGGGCAGGCGGCCGGGGCGGCCCTGGACGTCTTCGAAGAGGAGCCCCCCGCCGGAAGTCCGCTTCTGACGATCGACACGGTGATTCTGACGCCGCATCTGGGGGCCTCGACGCAGGAGGCGCAGGAGAAGGTCGCGGTGCGCATCGCCGAGCAGATCGCGGCCTATCTCAAGGACGGTCTGGTCATTAACGCGGTGAACATGGAAGGGATCGATCCGCGTCTCCTGCCGGCCCTGCAGCCTTACCGCGATCTGTGCGAGCGGCTCGGTCGGCTCCTGTCGTCGCTGGCGCGCGGCCCGGTATCCGAGGTGACGCTGGAGTATTCGGGGGCGGTCCAGGAGTTCCCGATGCGCCCACTCAGCGCCTCGTTCCTCAAGGGGTTTCTTGAGGCCAAGCTCTCCGATGCGGTGAACGTGGTCAACGCCCACGTTCTCGCTAAGGAGGCCGGCATCCGGGTGCTCGAGACGCGCGCCGCCGAGCCGCAGGACTTCACGGCCCTCATCTTCGCCTCGCTGCGGGGCCGGGACGGCGTCCGCTCGGCGGCGGGTGCGCTGTTCGGCAAACGCGAGCCCCGTCTCGTCCGGCTCGACGAGTTCCACCTGGACGCGATCCCGCGCGGGCCCATGCTCATCGTGAGCAACGACGACCGGCCGGGCATGGTCGGCCGCATCGGCACGGCCCTGGGCGCCGCGGCCGTCAACATCGCCTATCTCTCGCTCGGTCGCGATCGTTCGGGCGGCCGCGCGATCGCCATCTTCAACCTCGATTCGCCGATGGCGGACGACCTGTTGCGACAGATCGCCGCCATTGACGGGGTCCTCTGGGCGGAGCGCGTCACCCTGTAGCGATTCCGCCGCCTCGTCCCGGCCTCCGCACACGGCTCCGCTCCCCCGGCGCTCAGCCGCGCGAAGTCCGCCACCGGACGGCCGCGTGCGCCCTGCGTCCATGGGCGGGCGGGCGCGGCGGACACCCGATCGCCGACCGCCCGCCGCGCCCTCTCCCGCCTCCACGGCGTACGCCGCGTCCTGCGCCCGTTCCGAGGAAGCGTGGTGCAGCGGGGCCGCGGGGCCGCGGGTCGTGGCACGCGCCATGCAGCCGAGACACCGCGCGCGGAAACCGCGCGGCTGGAGCGGACTCATGAGCTTGGGGGAGTTAGGGGATGTGCCAAGACAACCGATCGGCTCTCCAACCGAGAGGCCCATCCCTTTCCATGACGCGGGTGGGGGATCCGATGATCCCCCCTCCCCCAAGATTTACCCTTCTTCCA
>DAISWT010000136.1:0-7159 GCA_036826235.1 Acidobacteriota bacterium
GTCGATCGCCGCACCGACATCTATTCCCTCGGCGCGGTGCTGTATTATCTGTTCACCGGCGTCGAGCCGTTCGCCGGCAAGGACATCCAGGAAATCCTCATGAAGCATCTGTCCGCGCGTCCCAGACCGCCGCACTCCATCGACAAGAGCCTGCCCCTGCCGCTCTCCGACGCCATCATGCGCGCCCTGGCCTCTGACCGCGACAGGCGCTTCCAGACGGCCGCCGACCTGGCGACCGCCCTGTCGATGGCCGTCGAGTCGGCCGCGTAGGCGCGGCGGAGACGCCCGTGCAGCACAAGATGACCACCACCGCCTTCACCCTCGACGGCTACCGCGTCACGACCACTCTCGGCGTCGTGCGCGGCATCACCGTCCGCTCCCGCTCCGTGATCGGCACTCTGGGCGCGTCCCTCCAGACCCTCTTCGGAGGGAACATCACTCTGCTCACCGATCTCTGCGAGCGCACCCGCTCCGAAGCGTTCGACCTCATGCTGCAGCACGCCCGGCAGCTCGGCGCCAACGCCGTGGTCGGCATCCGCTACGACGCCACCGAAGTCATGGCGGGCGTGACCGAAGTCCTGTGCTACGGGACCGCGGTCATCGTCGAGCCGCTGGCCGGCTGAGCCGTTCCCGCGGGGCCGTCCGGGCGGTTTTGTTCGTCCTGCCCGCGCACCCTGGGGTATAGTCCCTCCCAACGATCTCTTTGCGACTGGAGGACGCTTGTCGTCATGAGATCTGCGAATCTCACGGCCGCGGTTCTTCTGGCGTGCGTGTCGCTCGCCCACCTTCTCCGCTTGATCTTTCGCGTCCAGGTGACGGTTGCGGACAGATTCATCCCGATGTGGGTGAGCGCGGTCGCCTTCCTGGTTGCGGGAGGGGTGGCCGTCATGCTCTGGCGTGGCCGCCGATAGAGATGCAGGCGGCGGCCGCGACCGCGATCGCGGCGTACGTGGCGTTCGCTCTGGTGATTCGGCTGATCGAAGGGCGTCGCCGGACGCCCGCGCGTGCGGTCTGACTTCTCATTGAAGCGCACGGCAGGGAGGCGGGGTGCCCAAGGCGATCCGATTCCACAAGTACGGCGGCCCCGAAGTGCTGCAATGGGAAGAGATCGCGATCGGCGATCCGGGGCCCGGAGAGGCGCGCGTCCGCCACAGGGCGTGCGGGGTCAACCTGATCGACGTCTACCAGAGGACCGGTCTCTACAAGGTGACCTTGCCGTCGGTGGCGGGGAACGAGGGCGCGGGCGTGGTCGAGGCGGTGGGCGCGGGCGGCAGCCACGTCAAACCGGGGGATCGAGTCGCCTACGTCGGCGGGCCGCCCGGCGCCTATTGCGAAGTGCGCATCCTGCCCGCCGATCGACTGTGCGTCCTGCCTGAGGACCTGTCGTTCGAGCAGGGCGCCGCGATGATGCTCAAGGGGATGACCGTGCAGTATCTGATCCGCAGGACCTACAGAGTGCAGCCGGGGGAGACGGTTCTCTTTCATGCGGCCGCGGGCGGGGTGGGACTGATCGCCTGCCAGTGGCTGAAGGCCCTCGGCGCCAGGGTCATCGGCACGGCCGGCACCGACGAGAAATGCGCGCTGGCGGAGCGGCACGGCGCCGAGCCCTGCATCAACTACCGCGCCGGGAAGTTCGTCGAGCGTGTCCGGGAGATCACCGGGGGCGCGGGCGTGCCGGTCGTCTACGATTCGGTCGGCAAGGATACGTTCCTCGATTCGCTCGATTGCCTGCGGCCGCTCGGGTTGATGGTGAGCTTCGGCAATGCGTCGGGGCCAGTGCCGCCTTTCGAGCTGGCGATTCTGGCGCACAAGGGCTCCCTGTACGTCACGCGCCCCACTCTGCCCACCTATGTCGCGAAGCGCGCGGACCTGGAGGCGACTTCGCAGGATCTGTTCAACATCGTGCTGGCCGGCAAGGTGGCGATCACCGTCGGACAGCATTACGCGCTGAGGGATGCCGCGCAGGCGCACCGAGATCTCGAGGCACGCAGGACCACGGGGTCGAGCATCCTGGTGCCGTGACAAAGACCTCTGAAGTAAACGGCAATTGACGCGATGCCAAGACTACTGGTCTTCATCGGGGCGACCGTGGGCGGTGCCATCGGCTGGTGGGTCGGCGACTGGATCGGGTTCGCAACCGCATTGCTCCTGAGCATGGTGGGAACGGCGGCCGGCGTGTACGCCGCGCGCCGTCTGGCCCGGGAGTATCTGCAGTAGAGAGGCCGGGGCCGGTCCGTCTCTAAGTCCCTGGGTCGAAGAGCCAGTCGAAGTGCATCCAGACGACCCGGGAGTAACGGAACAGAAGCGGGGCGCACAGGCACACGAGCGGCAGCCCGGCGGCCAGCATCGCGATGTCGGAGAGCCCCCGAAGGAGCGGGCGCAGCAGGGCGACGAACGCCAGGTAGAGCGGGATCGCCATGGCGTAGCTGACGTACATCGCGCCGACGAAGTACCCCGGCTCGCGCTCGAAGACGTGCCCGCAAACCGGGCAGGCGTCGCGCATCGTCATGAAGCCGATGAACACGCGGCCCTCGAGGCATCTCGGGCAGCGCTGGCGCAGCACCGCGGTCAGTCTCCTCCTGATCTCCACAGGGCCCCTGAGTCTAGTGATCACCGGCGCCGGCGGTATGGACGATCTTCGCCCGGTAATCGGTGAAGTTCCGCTCGCTCATCTCGGAGTGCTTCTCGGTGTGGCACTCGGTGCAGATCGCGGCGGCCGGCGCGCGGACGATGTTGTCGCGCCGCGGGTCCTTCACGTGCCGCGAGCCGGGGCCGTGGCACGACTCGCACTGGACGTGGCGCAGCGCGATATCGGAGATGACCCGGTACCCCGTCGGCTGACGATAGCCGGTGACGTGGCAGGCGAAGCAGCCGGGCACCCCCTGTCTTCTTTTTGAGAGGAGCGTCGCGTAGGCAGAGGCGTGCGGCGTGGCCTTCCACTGCGCGGTCTCCGCCGGATGGCAGGCAGCGCAGGCCGCGGCCCCGGTGTACGTCGCGTCGGGGCTCAGGCGCAGGCGTGTGCCGATCGGGGGCGGCTCCGCCAGTCCGGACTCCGCCGCCAGATGGGCGTAGTGGGCGTCGAGACGGGCGCGCACCGTCGGGTCGTCGGCGATGGTCTCGTCGAGGACGATGTCCTCCAGCTCGGAGCCCGCGATCGTGCCGTCGTCACGGGCGGCCAGGCCGATGCGGGTCAGGGCGTAGGAATCGGTCCGCAGCACCACCAGGAGCGTCTTTCCGAGCCGGCCCGACGTCGAGAAGCCCTGCCCTCCGAGCGGTCGTTCGAAACGGAGCCGCGGATCCTGCGTGAAGCGGAAGTAATCGTCGGTCAGGATCAGCGGGAGATCGGGGAGGGCCGCGTGGATGTCGAGGACCGCGGTCGGACCGAGGGCCCCGGCGACGACGGTCAGGCCGCCCATGGTGCGCCCTCCTGCTCCCTGTCGATTGAGGAGTTTGCGGATGGCCGCGACCGGCTCCTCGATCGTCATCGGGGCGACGGCGTCCTCGAACTCCAGGGGGCGGCCGAGGTGATAACTCTCCGGATCCTCGATCCCGATGATCCGCAGGGGCGGGCGGAGTTTCGGCATCTCGAGCGATCGCCCCAGCGTCAGGCCCGGCCCCGAGACGTTGGCCGAGACGAGGCTGAAGCCCCGTGGCAGACGCGCGACGCGCTCCGCCAGGAAGCGCGGCCCGTACGTCAGCTCGGCGTGCGACACGACCGACGCCGATTCTCCCGCAAACGCCATGAGCGACAGCGCCAGGTCGCTCTCGGCGATCTTCTGGCGTTCGAGCGCGAAGGCGTTCTGGTCGAACGGGACGGCGTCGCCCAGCTCGAAGGCCAGGGCGGGCGTCGCGCCGCGCAGGCGCCTCTTCAGCAGCGTGGCGCGACGCGCCATCCCGCCCGCCTGCCGGCTGCGGCAGCCGCACTGCTCGAGCAGCCCCAGGTTGCGGCCGCCCGCGTACAGGTCGAGGCGGTGGACGCCCTTCGCCGCCTGCAGCGGGGCCGGCGCGGCCAGAGCGATCGACGGGCGGGTTCCGGCTGGTCCCGGAAAGGGAAACGGGAACGGCGAGGGCGCCAGGAAGCGCGCCAGCCGGTCCCGGACGCCCCCCGGCCAGTCACCGACGATGCGGTTCCAGTCGGGCCGACGGCCCCGCCGGCGCAGGTCGCGGAGGCTATCCCCGAGGGGGGCGCCGCCGCCGTTCCGCAGGTCGCGCGAGATCAGCTCGAGGATCTGGGCGCCGCGCCACTCGCGCATCAGAGGTTCGGTCGCGTCGCCGAGGTCGCCCGGATGCCGGAGGTCGAGCGACAGGCCCGCGGTCGTGAAGTAGAACTCCTCGTACCACCGCTGGCGCGGTCTCCAGCCGGCCTGATCGGAGTAGACCACGGTCAGGAACGTCGGCAGCGACTCGAGGATCCAGCGGTTGCCTTCCGAGATCGCGCCGCTCTCCTCCTGCCCCGCGAGGCAGGCCACGCCGATGGCGCGCCCGATGCTGAGCCAGCGGGTCGGCAGGCCGTCGCCGAGCGACATCGCCATGCCGTCCGGGCCCGGCGTGACGGCGATCGACATGTCGTCTCCCGTCCTGGGAGTGAGGATCAAGAGGTAGGGACGGCCGGGAGGTCCGAGACGCGCGGCCAGGAACTCCTCGAGATCGAGCGCGCGCCGCAGGGCCGCCTCACGCCGGTCGGCTGGCACGCTCGTCAGGGCGCAGGCACGGAACCGTCCGTCGCGTGACTCCGCGGTCACGATCCCGCCTTCCACGACGACCGCCTGCACCAGGCGCGCCGCCGCATCGGCGCCCGCGAAATCGAAGACCGGGTCGCCCGCACCCGTCGCTCCACCGGCCGGCTGCGGCCAGGGCGCGGCCATCCGATGCCCGGCCGGCAGGCGGAAGACGCTGAAGATGCGCGCGGGGGGCGCCGGCTCCATCGGCAGGAGCACGATCTGCCGCGCGCCGAACAGACCGTAATCCCGATCGAGGTGTCCGAAACGGTAGCCGGTGGGGCCGGACATCGGCGCCTCCTCGACGGCGCCGGGGCGCACGACGTAATGGACGTGCAGTCTTCCGGAATTTGCCGGGGCGGAAACGACGAAACGCGCGAAGCCCTGTTGGTCGCGGGCCGTCTCGACGAAGACGGGGGCATTATCGACGCGCGCGTCGATCGACTCGACCCGCATCGCCGCGGGCTGGACGAAGGAGGACAGCGCGACGGGGACGCCGGCCCCCACCTGCGTCTCGAGTTCGACCCCGATCGTGCCCCAATCTCCACGCCGCAGGTCGACGGTGAGCGACACCTCGCCCGTTCCAGGGGCGCTGCGGCAGCCCGTCAACGCGGCCAGCGCCGCCGCTGCTCCGAGGACCGCCAGCGCGTGGCCGGCCGGGCTCTCAAACAACGAGGCGCCGGGGAAGACCCGGCGCCTCGCGCGCTGCGCATGGCGGAAGCTCAAGCCGACGGTTTGCGCCGCGTCGCTATCGGCAGGCGAAGCAGTTCGACTGCGTGCTCTGGACGCAGAACCGGTTGGTCACCCGCGTGCACCCGGGCTTGCCTGAGGCCAGTCCTTCATGACCGGAGGCGACGATCTGGAGGTCGGAGGCCGGAGCGACGCGGGCGGAGACGGGCAGGGCGGCCAGCGCCGCAGCCGCGACGGCCGCGACGACGGCAAAGGCGACGAGCGTCTTCTTCATCGGCTCACCTCAGCACTTGCACTGGTGGATGGTGGACGTCGAGCAGCCTTCGAAATTGCGGCGGCACAGCCTCGGCGCGCGGGCAACGCCGTCCTGCCCTCCGGCGGTGACCTGCAGGTCGGCGGCCGGCAGCGTGCGCGCGGTCGTGGGCATGGCGCTGATTGCCGCACTCGCGACCAGGGTCGCGATGGCGATGACTCGCACGGCTCGGTTCATGTCGGGACCCTCCTAGGGCGAAACAATTGGAACGTGTGGCCTCTTATACCACAGCCCGCGGTCCGACTGATCCGGCTCGTCCTTGATCCCGGCGCGCGCCTCATGTAGTCTCTCGCCCACCATGACAGCCGGAATGTCACTGCCGGACCCCCGGGCGATTCTTGACGAGGCGGGGGCCCTGCGCCCCTTCATCGTCGATCTGACCCTGCGCGTCTGCCGCGAGCGGACGGTGGATTATTTCCCCGAGGATTTTCCGGGTGGCGGTCCGGACGGGATGACCTCGCCGGGGCAGGAGGGGAAGGTCGTCGCCGTTCTCGCCGAGGAGCTGAAGAAGCTGGGCGTCCGTTACACCGTGCACGCCAAGGTGGCGGGGCGCGACAACCTGCTGGCGACGGTCGGCGGGGGGCTCCCCGGCTACCGCAAGATGCTGGTGCTGCTGCACACCGACGTGGTGCCGAGCGGCGCGCCCTCGGACTGGAAGTTCAAGCCCTTCGAGCCGTTCGAGAAGGGCGGCAAGCTGTACGGCCGCGGCGTGCTGGACGACAAGGGGCCGCTGGTTTCGGCGTTCGCGGCGCTGCGCATCTTGAAGGCGCACGAGAGCGCCCTCAGCGGATCGTTCACCTTCGGCGCGGTGGGGGACGAAGAGGTCGGGGTCGGCGTGGGGCTGCCGTTCCTGATCGAGCAGAAGCTGATCGACTGCACCGATGCCGTCATCCCGGATATCGCCGGCAACATGAAGGAGATCAACGTCGCCGAGAAGGGGCGGGTCCTCCTGAAGGTCAGGGCGCACGGGCGGCAGGCGCACGCCATGGAGCCGGCCAAGGGGGTCAACGCCATCAATGCCATCGCGCGCTTCCTCACGGCGCTGCAGAACCGGCGGCTGCGCTACCGGGCCCATCCGATCCTCGGCGGGCCGACCCTCAACGTCGGCCTGATCCGCGGCGGCGTCGCGCCCAACGCGGTGCCGGCCGACTGCGAAACGACGCTCGACATCCGCTACGTGCCCGGGCAGACGGCCGAGGGGATCCGGGAGGAAATCCAGACCATCGCCGACGAGATCATCTGGGGCCCCGGTGAGGTCACCGCCGCCTCCCTCAAGGTCGAGATCGTCCAGGACGCGAAACCCTGCGAGGTCTCGCCCGAGGCCCCGATCGTGAAGCGCATCCTGCGCCACGCGCCAGACGCGAAGGTAGTTGGCAGCGGCGGCGGGACGTTCGCCAAGGATCTGGTCCTGATGGGCGTGGACGCGGTCGGCTG
This sequence comes from Acidobacteriota bacterium, assembly GCA_036826235.1. Classification (GTDB taxonomy): domain Bacteria; phylum Acidobacteriota; class Polarisedimenticolia; order Gp22-AA2; family Gp22-AA2; genus Gp22-AA3. Next base: position 7,156 of record DAISWT010000136.1, read on the forward strand.
GTCG
>DAISWT010000137.1:0-519 GCA_036826235.1 Acidobacteriota bacterium
CGCCATATCCAGACGCAGCCCGGGCGTGAGATTGACGAACCGCGCCCCCGTCGAAGGGACCTCCTGCGACAGGTAACGATCACGCTCCGTCCGCCGGGCGTTCACCTGGACCGACCAGGTGACCCGGTCGCCCGCCTTGTGCGACAGGCCGGCGTTCAGCAGGGTCTCGTCTCCAAACCGGTACTCCAGACTGTTGGTCCCGTTCATGCGGCGTGCCCCGGCGAGGAAATACTCGAACCGCATCGGCACGATCTGGTGCGCGTAGTGCATCGAGGCGAGGACATCGGTTGAGCCGGTCCCCGGCTGGATCGTCGGCTCGTTGATGGCGCCCTCGGAATCGAGCAGGCGGTAAGCGCCGGTCGGCACTTTGAGCGCCAGGCCCCCGACCAGAATGTCCTTGGGCTTGACGAGAAAGGCGCAACGCACCCCCAGCCGCACGTCTCCGAACCCCGAAGAGCCGTCGGTGCGGGTGAAGTGCTCCTCGCCAGGGATCCCGACGTCGTCCCAGTGCTCGTGGTC
>DAISWT010000137.1:529-1274 GCA_036826235.1 Acidobacteriota bacterium
TCCGTGCGGGTGAAGTGCTCGTCGATCGTCCCGACGTCGTCCCAGTGCTCGTGGTCCCGCTGGTTGATGATCGGCAGCGACCCGGCCAGCGTCAGCCGCGGGGTCAGGCCGTAGGCCAGATCGATCTCGACCAGCGTGTTCTGGGTGCCGATCTCCCGGTGATGATCGGGCTCGATCACCCGGTTCTCGAAGTCGATCTTGGGTGTGAGGACCTCGCTCACGTCCCTCGTCCCCGACAGCCTGCTGGTCTGGGGGATGTACCGGTAGGACAGATCGACCGTCAGGATGCCGGAGGCGCCGACCCCTTCCTGCGTGCCCGTGACCAGGAAGCAGTTGGCGGAGCCGCAGGTCGCCAGGGCGGGCGCCCCGCGAAGAGACAGACAGGATATGAACAGACCCAGAAGACGCCGGATCAATGTGCCTTCCCTGGTCGCCCGCGATGGCGGCGCTGCCCCCGCAGGCGGCCGATCAACGTGACTCGGATGATGTTCCTCGAGACGACGCGCTCGAAGCCGGCTACGAGGAGAGTCTGGGTGGCGGGTCGGGCGGGGTCGAACGGTGTTCCGAGGGCGGGAGAGTCCGGGCGGCGACGACCGGCCGCTCCGCGACCTGCGGCCGGAGAACGATGGGCGCCAGCGCCGCCGTGGACGACTCCGCGCCGCGCGGCGCGGTCAGACGATCCGAATCGGCCCCCGAGCAGCAGGCGCGGCTGAGACCGCAACGCTCCTGCCCTGCCGCGGGGGCC
>DAISWT010000137.1:1386-5704 GCA_036826235.1 Acidobacteriota bacterium
TGTCCCTCTCGGTGCTGAGGGTTGATCTTAGCACGCGTCCCGCGGCCGCGCCACGAGCGGGGAGAGCCCTTCACTGTTGGCCATCTCGGTTGACATGGGCTGTGTGTGGGTCTAGACTCCCGGCAATTACACCGCCGCAGCAGGAGAGGGGATGTGCTTCCCCGGCTCGCTGATGTTTGATGAGCGGGATCAGGCACCGCGATGATCCGGGTGCTTCTCGTCGAGGACAACGCCGCCCACGCACGTCTCGTCCACGAGATGCTCAAGGAAAGAAACGTCCACCGGTTCGAGTACAAGCGCGTGGACAACCTCGCGGCCGCCCTGCGGCTTCTCTATGATCAGCACTTTGATGTCGTCCTGCTCGATCTCGGGCTGCCGGACGCCTGCGGTTCGGACCCCGTGGTGCGCGTCCGCAAGGCCGCGCCCAGCGTTCCGATCGTGGTCTTGAGCGGCCTGCGAGAGGAGGGCCTCCCTCTCAGGGCGGCCCAGCTCGGAGCGCAGGAATACCTCGTCAAAGGGGATGAGGACGCCGAGCAGCTTCTGCGCGCCATCAAGGACTCGATCGAGCGCGGGCGCATCACGCTCGGCGGGGCGCCGCGTGATCGGCCCGCGAGGGTCGAGGTGAGCGGCGCTCCGCTCCGGCCTCCGTTCCCGGCCGACCTGAGGAGATTTTCCATGAGCCAGCAGGAACAGAGAGCGCTGTTCGACCTCCTTCTGATCGAAGACAATCCGAGCGACGCGCGCCTGTTGAACGAGGTCTTCAAGGAGGACGGTGTCCCGACCGTGATGAGCATCGCGCGCGACGGCGAGGAGGCCATGATGTTCCTGCAGCGCCGGGGCCGGTTCGCCAACGCCCCGAGACCGGCGCTGATCGTGCTCGATCTCAATCTTCCCCGCAAGGACGGGCGGGAAGTGCTCGCCGAGATCAAACAGGACCCGGAGCTGCGACACATTCCGGTGGTGGTGCTGACCACGTCGAGCGCGCCGGAGGACATCCAGAAGAGCTACGATCTGCACGCCAACTGCTACATCGTCAAGCCGCTGGGGCTCGACCAGTTCGCGAAAATCGGCCGCTCGATTCAGGACTTCTGGCTGAGCGTGACGGCCCTCCCTCCGGCTCCCTGATCCTCGCGTTCCAGTTCCGCCTCTCGAGAGGGGGACACGCTCCATGAAGCGTCGCTTGAACCTTTCCGTGTGGTTGGGGTTTCTGGTCGTTCTCGCGGCCGCCTTCACCTACGTGCCGGTGTTCTCCCGATTTCCGGCCACGCGTGATTTCCCGTGGGCCAATCTGCTGATGTTCGGCGCCGGTCTGGCGCTGATCGCTCTCGGGCTCCGGCGCGCCTTTCGCGAGCCCGAACTCTATCGGGGCAAGGTCGCCGGCTCGATCGTCATGGGCCTGGGTGTCGCCCTCCTCGCGTTCTTCTGCTTCGGTCTCTTCTACCTGGGGCGCCAGCTCCCGGCCTCGAGCGGCGCACCCAGGGTCGGCCAGAAGGCCCCGGACTTTACGCTGCCCGACAAGGACGGCAGCCCGGTGACGCTGTCGAAGCTGCTCGACGTCGGCGCGAGCGGGGCGGACCGGGTCAACGGCGTGCTCCTGGTCTTTTACCGCGGTTTCTGGTGACCGCTCTGCAACTCCGAGTTGCGGAGCCTGCAGGACAGCCTCGGCCAATTCGACTCCCGGCGGGTGCGGCTGGTCGCCATCAGTGTCGACCCGCCCGAAATCAACCTTGAGCACTGCCGCAAACAGGGCTACACCTACACCTTCCTTTCCGACACGAAGTCCGAGGCGATCCGCGCTTATGACCTGGCCCACGCGGGCGGCGGCCCGGGCGGCGCGGACATAGGGCGCCCGGCGGAGTTCCTGATCGACTCCACCGGGACGGTTCGCTGGGTGAATTTGACCGACTCGATCCTAGTGCGCGCGCGTCCCGAGCAGATCCTGGAGGAGGTGGACGGCCTGGGGCTGGCCCCGGCCCGGGGAGAGTAGGCGCTGGGGCGTCCGGGCGAACTATCTCGTCCGGCCCAGCAGCGCGCGGGCGATCTCGAATCGTGCCCGGCCGGCGGGCAGCTCCTTGACGCGCTTCAAGAGCGCGTTCCGCTCCGGCAGGGCCAGGACGGCGGCGCGATCGGCCGTCGCGGCGATTTCGGCCGCGACCTCGTCGTACAGGGCTTCGACGTCCGTGCTGCCGCCGGCGGGCCAGTCGAACGTGACCCCCACCTGCGCCAGCTCGGGGGGCAGCGGCAGGCGCGGCGCGGTCAGCACGAGCAGGGCGCGCGCCGTCTCGGACTCCATGACCATCTCGCGCAGCGCACGGACGACCATCCGGTCGTCGAGGAAGGGGCGGAAATCGGCCAGGACGTACAACCCGTTGTTCTTCTGCCGCCTGATGAACTCCAGCGCCCGCGCCGCCTCGCGGTACATGTCGCCCATCGGCTGGCCCCCGTCCTTGAGGAGGCCCCGGGCGGCCGACCAAAGATAGAACTCACGTCCCAGCGCCGCGGCGACGCGGCGGAGCGTCGCGACCGCTCCCTTCTCCTCCCAGGTCTGCAGGCAGATGATGGGGACCTGCATGCGCATCCTGCCGGCGTCGAGACGCGTCGCGGCGCGCACGATGTTGTCGAGCTCGACGGGGATGTCCGGGCCCGCCTCTTCGGCCGCCTCGTGCCCCGCAGGCGGTGGCCCGGCCGGCGTTTCGGGAGCGTGTGCCGCCGCCGGCCTTCCGTCGGCCGCGGGAGGAGACGAGTGGGCCGCCGGGGGTGGCGTCTGGGACACAGGCGCCGCGGGGTGCGCGCATGGCGCCGGCGGCACGGCATGGGCGGGCAAAGAAGACGGTGGGGGCGCGGGCGGCCTGGCCGCCGCCGGCTGGGGGAAGACGGCCGGCGTCTCGTTCCCGGTCAGCTCGCCCTTCCAGCCGTCGACCTCCGGCCGCGCGTGCGCCACCGCTGGCCCCTTGGTCACGGCGGCCGACGCGAACGTGCTCACGGGCAGCACAGCCCCATGTCTCGCCGGCGCGGCGGGACCGGCCGGCGCGGGAGCCGAGGCGGAGCGTCCGGCCTGAGCGCGCGCGGCCCGCGCGGCGTTCGCCGCCTTGTTGATCTCGGCCTCGATGACCTCGAGGTCGTCGAACGGCTTGAGAATGACGCTGCGCGCGCCGAGCCGGCGGGCGGTCTCGACGTTCTCGGGCGTGGCGTTGGCGGTCATCACCAGGATCTCGGGCTTGAAGTTGATCTTCTTCATGTCGTCCATCAGCTCGAGACCGGTGAAGCCGGGCATGTGGATGTCGGTCAGGACGAGATCGATCCGGCTGGTGGCGAAGTGCTGCACGGCCTCCGGGCCGCTGCCGGCGATGAGGAGGTTGAGGTCGGGGCGCCCGCGCAACAGATCGGTCAGGAGGTTCCGGATGTTCGGGTCGTCGTCGATGACCAGGAGGTTCAGTCGGTCCATGGCTCCCTCAGCGCAGATTGATGACCCGCACGCGCCTCTCCCTGGCGGGAGCGGCTGCCGGGGCGGCCTCGGCCGCCGGAGCGGCGAACGGGATCCGGATGGTGAAGGTGGTCCCCTCGCCGACCTTGCTCTCGACGCCGATCTCGCCCTTGTGGTCCTTGACGATCCCATACGAAACCGACAACCCCAGGCCCGTCCCCTTGCCGACCGGTTTGGTGGTGAAGAACGGGTCGAAGATCTTCTTGACGATCTCCTGGGGGATGCCGCTGCCGGTGTCGGCGACGCGGATGCGGGCGACGTTGCCGTTCACCACGTCGGTGGTGACGGTAATCGTCCCGCCCCCCTTGCCCTCCATCGCGTCGCCGGCGTTGATGCACAGGTTCAGGAGCACCTGCTCCATCTGATTGGCATTGCCATTGATATGCAGCGCTTGTGTCCACAGCCGCGGATCGACCCGGACTTCCTTCATCATCAACTGGTGCGACACGAGCTTCACGGTGTCGGCGACCACCGCGTTGAGATCGATCAGGGTCATCTCGGCGGTCTCCTGCCGCGAGAAGCGCAGCAGGTTCTTGAGGATCTCGAGCGACCGGTCGGTCTCCTTCTCGATGGTCCGGAAGTACTCGTTGAGCGGATGGTCGTGCGGGAGCTTCCGCTGGCCCATCTGGGCGTAGCCGCGGATGGAGGTCAGCGGGTTCTTGACCTCGTGCGCGATGCCGGCCCCGAGCTGACCCAGGGCGCTCATCTTCTCGGACTCCATGAGCCGCAGGTTGGCGTCCTTCAGTGCCTGCTCGCGGGTCGTCAGCTCCTCGGCCATGCGCGTGAAGCGGTTGGCGAGCGCGGCGATCTCCCCGCCGCCGGCCACCGCGACGT
>DAISWT010000137.1:6012-7140 GCA_036826235.1 Acidobacteriota bacterium
GGGCAGGAGGTCGGCGAGCCCGGCCGGCGCGCCGGCGCCCTGCGCCGCCGCGCGGTCTTTCCCTTCCGTCACCGCCACGAGCGGCTTCCCCGCTGCGTCGGTGACGTAGATCTCGAACAGCTTCGATTCGCCGCGGGCGGTGTACAGGCGATCGAGCGGGAACTCGGCGATCAGGACGGGGGCCTGGTCGGCGGCTCCCGTGGCGCCGGCGCCCCCCGCCGCGTGACCCGCCGCCTCGGGCCCGGGCGCACCGGCGGCCGGCAAGCCGCGCACCGCGAGCGTGAACGTCGGGAGCCTGGACGACAGATCCAGACGCGCGATGACCGGCCGTTCGGCGGTGAGGCCGTCGAGCGGCAGCCGGGCGGACCGGTAGGCGTTGTGCACCGTATCGACCGACAGGCCCAGGTCCGACAGGGCACGCGACAGGAAGACGTTGTTCAGCGCGCCGTCCTCCTGGCGCACGCTGAACAGGAGAAACTCGGGGTACTGCCGCAGCATGGCCGACAGCATCGCCCGCCGGTCGGCCCCCTCCTGCACCGGCAGCCGCGCCGCCTCGGCGAAGATGCGCATCTTCTCCGTCAGGTGCCGCACGTTCGCCTGGATCTCGTCCGAGATCTTGATGGCGCGCGAGGCGTTCAGATCGAAGACGTACGACGACTTGTCCTGCTGGAACAGCAGCACCGCCTGGCTGGCCACCAGCCCGATCGACAGGCTGATGATCAGGAACATGGCGAGCAGCAGCTTGGCCCGCAGGCCGAGACGCTTCATTCAGTTCCCCGACATCGAGGCGGTCGCCCGCTTCGAGCCCTTGTAGGTGATCAGCCGTTTGCCGTACTCGGAGTTGCCGGCCGCGTCGATCGCCTCGACGGTCACCAGATTGACCCCCTCCTTGAGCGTGATGGAGAAGGAGAACGAGCCGTCGGGGCCGACCGCGGCCTTCTGGCCGTTCACCCTCACCCGAGCGTCGCGCTCGGTCCTCCCCTTCAGCTCGACACCGGGCGAGGGGGATACGAACATCTCGGGCGGCGACAGGATGGCGAGCGGCGGCGGCGTGTCGTCGTACACCGCCTTGACCGAGCGCACGGCGCTGTACGGCCCGGCGAAGCCGTCGGCGTCCTGCGCCCGCAC
>DAISWT010000138.1:0-7043 GCA_036826235.1 Acidobacteriota bacterium
GACGCAAATGGCCCGGCTGGGGGAGGCCGTCGCCGCCCTGCCGAAGGGATCGCCGGGTGGGGGCCGAGCCGTTCCCGATCGGGCCCTGATGGTGAGGCTGCTCGGGTCGGACCTGCTCCTGGTGCGCTACACGCCGCGGCTGGGCGAATCGATCGAGGCCCGCCAGCCGGGGTTTCCGCGCTCCGCGGTCGAAGCGGTGATCCGGGAAGGGGTGGGCGCGGCGATGCAGGGGGGGCAGGACGTGAGCGACCCGATCCCGCTGCAGACGGACCAGGGGCAGCACTCCGTGCTGGTCGTGACGGTGCCGGTCGGGGCCACCGGAACGCCCTCCGGCGCGCTCACCGGGGTGGTCGATTTCGCCTCCTACTGGGATCCGGTGGTGGGCGGCCGGCGGACCAGCTACATCATCTACGCGCTCGACAGCCAGGGCCGTCTGTTCGCGTCACAGGACGAAGACGGCATTCTGGGGCGCGGGGACCTCAAGACGTTCGGCGTGGTGCAGGACTGCCTGCGGGCCGGAGGCCACTCGGCTCTGACCTCCGAGTACCTGCTGACGGTGGACGGCAAGCCGGTGCCGTACATCGCCTCGTGCGACACCACCGCGCAGGGCTGGAAGATCTTCGTCCAGCTCGAGAAGAAACAGGCCTACGCCACGGTCAACCAGATGATCCAGACGACTCTGTTCTGGGCCGGTCTGGCGGTGGCCCTGGCGCTCGTCCTGGCGTACGCGCTGGCCGCCAACGTCACGCGGCCGATCAAGGCGCTGGCGGCGGGCACCGAGGCGTTCGCCAAGGGCCAGCTCGACCAGCGTGTCCGCGTGAAGAGCCGCAACGAGCTCGGGGCCCTGGCCGACACCTTCAACGCCATGGCCGATCAGCTGCAGAACTACATCCAGAGACTGAGCGCCGCCGTCTCTCTGAACAGCGAGCTGTTCATGGGCACGGTCAAGGCGCTGGCCGAGGCCATCGACGAGAAGGACCCGTACACGCGCGGGCACTCCGAGCGCGTCAATCAGTACGCCGTCCTGCTCGCCAAGCAGATGGGCCTCTCCAAGAAGGAGATCTACGAGGTGCACATCTCGTCGCTGTTCCACGACATCGGCAAGATCGGCATCGAAGACAAAATCCTCCGGAAGCCTGCGGCCCTGACCGACGAGGAGTACACTGTGATGAAGCAGCATCCGAACAAGGGGTACCAGATGCTGTCGAAGATCCGGGCGATGAAGGACATCATCCCGGGGATCCGTTTCCACCACGAGCGCTGGGACGGGAGCGGCTACCCGATGGGGCTGAAGGCCGATCAGATCCCGCTGCCGGCGCGCATCGTGGCGGTGGCCGACGCCTTCGACGCCATGACTACGAACCGGCCGTACCAGAAGGCGATGCCGTTTGAGAAAGCGATCGCGCGGCTGTTCGAGCTCAGCGAGCGCGCCTACGATCGACGAGTGGTGGCGGCGTTCTCGGAGGCCTACAAGGCGGGTGCCTTCAAGGAGCCCGCCAAGGCCGCGGCCTACCAGGAACTGTGAAGACGACCTACCGCGCAGTCCTGTTCGATCTCGACGGCACGCTCACGCCCGTGGTCAGCGTCTGGCAGCACATCCACGAGGTCCTGGGCCTGTGGGTGGGCGAGGCGTCCCGGCACCAGAAAGCGTTCGAGGGCGGCGCCATCAGCTACGAGGAGTTCTGCGCCCGCGACGCGGCCCACTGGAAGGGGATGCCCGAGTCCCGGCTCCGGGCGATTACAGACGCGATCCCCTATCGTCCGGGAGTGCGCGAGTGCGCGGAGCTGCTCCGCCAGGAGAATCTCCTGGTCGGCGTCATCTCCACGGGGCTGACGATCCTGATCGAGCGCGTGAACCACGATCTTGATCTGGCGTATGCCATCGCCAACCGCCTGGTGGCCCGGCACGGAATCCTGACGGGCGAGGTCAAGGTGAACGTCGAGCACGGCCGGAAGGGGGAGGCAGTCGACCTGTTCTGCGGGCAGTTCGGCGTCGACTACCGGGAGGTCATCACCGTCGGTGACAGCGACGGTGACATCTCGATGTTCGAGCACTCGGGCTTCTCCATCGCGTTCAACCCGGCCTCGGAAAGGACCGCCCGGGCCGCCAGCGCGATCGCCCGTGGCGAGTCGCTCCTGGCGATCGTCGACCGTCTACCGCTCGAGCGCCTGGCACCGCAGTGAACGCAACGCGTCAGCTGGGAGGAGAGCCGCATGAGCGATGACCCGCAGGCCGGGCTGGACCGGGGAGCCGTGAAGTGGGCCCTGAAAGACGCGCTGGACGAGCTCCTCGGGCTGTCCGACGTGCGCCTGGCGCCGCGTTACGAGGGAGGCACCCTGGTCATCAAGCCGGGGAAGACGGAGACGCAGGAGAAGGCGATCCCGCTGGAGGTGTTCTTCCATAAGATCACCATGGCGCGGGATCGGCTGCGCGTGCTGGAGCAGCGGATCAACGCCCACCCCAAGCTCAGCGAGGAGGACAAGATCGAGCTGCAGCAGTACATCACCCGGGTCTACGGGTCGCTGACGTCGTTCAATGTACTGTTCAAGGACAAGGACGACTGGTTCATCGGGGCCCGCTCGACGGCCGGGTCCTGACGGAGGGCGGGCGTGCTTCCGACACACCGGCAGAGGGAGATCCTGGAGGCGATCCGGTCCCACGTCGCCCGCCACGGACGCGCCCCGACCCTGTTGGAGATCGCGCGCCGCGTCGGGCTGGCCTCGATCTCCACCGTGCACAAGCACCTGGAGCTCCTCGAGGAGAGAGGCCTGGTGCGCCGCAGGAGGAAGGGGCGCCGGCAGACCATCGATCTCCTGCCGCAGGCGAGACGGGGCTCCGCCGTCGACGTGCCGCTCCTCGGTCGCATCGCCGCCGGGCGTCCGATCGAGGCGATCGCCGACGAGCGCGCCGTGCCGCTCTCCCGCGAATTCGTCGCGCAGGGCCGCACCTACGTCCTCGAGGTGAAGGGCGATTCCATGGTGCAGGAGCAGATCCTGGACGGCGACTACGTCGTCGTGGAGGACCGGCGCACGCCGAAGCAGGGCGAGGTGGTCGTCGCCTTGATCGACGGCCGCGAGGCCACGCTCAAGACGTTCCGCCGCGACCGGGGACGCGTCCGCCTGCAGCCCGCCAACCCGTCGATGGAACCGATTTTCGTCCGTCCCGAATCTCTGCAGATCCAGGGCGTCGTGAGGGGCGTGCTGCGGCGGTACGCCTAGGAGCCTGTCCGGACAGTTTACCGGCAGGGGCCGCTGTTGGGGCGCACGACGCCGCTCGAGGCCCTGCCAAGCGTTCCCTCGCCCACGCCGTTACGGCCGGTGACGAGATAGAAGAACCCACCGCCGGCGGCGGGCTCGTTTCTATCGCTGTCCGCGGGCGGGGTCAAACTTCCGTGTGGGTCTGCTTCCCCTGCCAGAAGGCGCGAGTCGCCTCGACGCGTCCCAGGACGATGGTGTCGGACGTCTTGACAAGCTCGCCCAGGCCGACGTGTCTGACGGTCGTGGCGAAAACGGTCGCGCCGAAAGCCTTGGCCACCCGCCGGTTGGGGAGATGGACCGGCCGGGCGGCCCTCAAGCGCTGGAGCATGGCCGATCGATATATGGGCAACCATCTATGGGGTCAATGACATTCGGCGCCGCCGCCGGGTGTATTTCGGGGACTATATTCTTGACGCTCCGTCGGGCCCATGATAGCCTCAGGAGCCTTTGCGGGATATGTCGGGCGTCGTATCTTGGTGTGCCGATTTCATAACTGGCGATTGAAGCGCGAGCTCTCGCTTCCCGTCGGTCCAATCCCCACAGTCCTAAGGAGGGACTCGATGAATTCACGCTACGCAGCCCCGCTCCTGCTCCTGCCGATCCTCGCCGCGCTCTCCAGCCCTGCGATGGCGCAGGGAACCGCCCACATCGCCTTCCGCGGCTGGGGAGTACGCGCCGGATTGAGCAACAATCCCGACCAGGTCTACGCCGGGTTCCACTGGGATCTGGGGGAGTTCGCGCGCAACGTCCGCTTCCGGCCGTACGTCGAGGTCGGTTCCGGAGACCACGTCACCACGCTTCAGGCCATGGGCGAGGTGCACTACGTCTTCTCCAAGGTGCAGGTCTGGAAGCCGTTCGTCGGCGGCGGCGCCGGCCTGATCTACGCCGATCCCGATCACGCGAGCAGTGAGACCAATCTGAGCATCATGGGAGTGGGTGGCGTCGAGACCAAGCTCAAATCGGCCACCTCGTTCTTCATCGAAGGCAAGGTCGGGCTCACCAACGACGATCCCGATTTCAAGGCGGGGGTCGGCTGGACCTGGAAGTAGCCGGTCCACCCGCGCCCGGCGGGTCCCTTCCGCGTCTGGAGAGGCTTGACACAGACCCTCGGGAGACTCCTGCGCGCCGCGCTCGAGGCGGCGCTCCGCCTGGGCGATGCCCTCGGGATGCGCGGCGCGCGCTGGGAGTGGAAGAAGCAAACCTGGAAGCAGGCGCTCGAGACCCGCGTCGCCGGCTGGGAAAATCTCGAGCGCGGCGTGCGCGCCCGCACGCGCATGTGCCGGGAATGTCGCACCCTGATGCCTCGCGACGAGCGCACCTGCCCATCGTGCGGCGCCTCCATGTTCGGCGTCCCGTCCGGCGGGTTCGGCCGGCTGGTCACGTTGACCTTCCCCGGATCGATGACGGTGACGACTTTTCTCATCACCGTCAACGTCGGCATGAGCCTGTTGATCCTCCTGGTCTGGGGGACAGGCGGTCCCTCCGCGGGTCCGATGCGGTTCCTGTCCCCGCCGGGCGCGGCGCTCTATCTGTTCGGGGACAAGTCATCCCATGAAATCTTCCACGGTGAAGCCTGGCGGCTCGTCACCGCCAACTATCTGCATGGCGGGCTCCTGCACCTGCTCATGAACTGCTACGCCCTCGCGACCCTGGGGACGCTGATCGAAGAGTCGTTCGGCGCGCGCAAGCTCTTCCTGGTCTACACGGTCTGCGGCGTGTGCGCGTTCCTGACCAGCGCGCTGTTCAGCCCGGCCCCGGCCGTGGGCGCCTCGGGGGCGCTGTTCGGGTTGATGGGATTCGGAATCGTCTACGGGAAGTTCCGCGGCGGCAGTGCCGGGCGGATGGTCGCGGAGCAGCTCACGCGCTGGCTGATCTACGGCGCCGTCATGCTGTTCATGCCCGGCATCGACAACCTGGCGCACTTCGGCGGTCTGATCGCGGGGGGTCTGTTGGGAGCCGTCGTACCTCCGGGCGAGCCCAAAAGCCGCGCCGGGGAGATGACGCTGCGTCTGCTTGCCGGCGCGGCGCTCCTCGTCACGCTCGGCTCGTTTGCCGCGATGGCGCTGACGTACGGCCGGCACCTCGAGATGCTGCGGCAGAGAGGTCTGCTGGGCGGCTGATCCGGGCGAACGTCTCAGCCAGCCGACGCGTCCGAAAGCGCCTCGAAATAACCGAGACAGCGCTCCTCTTCGGTGAGCTCCTCGCAGCGCCGATCGATCGCCCCGCATTCCGCGCCGTGCTTCTGAGAGAACGCGCGGTACGCCTCGAGGTCGGTCCAGACGTCAATCGTCACGTAGCGGCAGGGGTCCTCACGGTCGCGCAGCAGGCGGGTCTCCTGGAAGCCGGGCCCACCGTGGAAAAAGGCCGCCCAGCTCCCCGCGCCGCCGTAATGCTACTCGAACTCCCGCCGCCGGTTCGCCCCGACGCGGAACTCCCAGACGATGTGCAGCAAGCCCCCTCTCCTCAGGCGGCGCGTATCTCCACGCGGGGCAGCACGGCCCGCAGCCCGGTGAGGAAGGTCTTCATCTCCTCCGGCGTGCCGATCGATACGCGCAGCCAGGTCGGCAGGGAGGGGAACTTCCGGCCGACGAGGAGATGGCGCTCGCGCAGGGCGCCGATCACCGGCTCGACATCCGAGCCGACGTCGATCATGACGAAGTTCGCCTCCGACGGGATGTGGGCGCGGCCGTCCTTGTCAAGCTCGGCGCACAGCCACCGCTTCGTCTCGTTGATCGCGCGGCGGGAGCGCGGCACGTGGCGGGCGTCGTCGAGACTGGCCAGCGCCGCCTCGAGCACCGACGCGTTGGTGTTGCTCCAGATCCGGTGCCGGCGCATCGCCTCGATGGTCTCGAGTGTCCCGACCCCGTACCCCAGCCGCATGCCGGCCAGGCCGTAGATCTTCGAGAACGTGCGGACGACGAGCAGGTTGGGAATCTTGCCGACCCAGTCGAAGGCGCTGGCATAGCGGGCGTCCTCGACGAAGTGGTGATACGCCTCGTCGACCAGGACCAGCGCGGTCTTCGGCACGCGCCCGAGGAACGGCCCCAGCTCGTCGCGCGCGACGATCGTCCCGGTCGGATTGTTCGGATTGCAGACGTACACCAGCCCCGTCCGCTCCCCGCACGCGGCGGCCATGCGCGGCAGGTCGTGGCGATGGTCGGCGGTCAGGGGCACCTTCACCGGCTCGGCGCGCGTCACCCCGGCATAGCCGAGCACCGCCTCGAAGGTCGGCTCGGCGGCGACCACGTTCTTGCCCGGCCCCAGGAACGCCATGTCGGCCATTCTCAGGATCTCCCCCGAGCCGCACCCCAGGATGACGTTGTCCGGCGTCACGCCGTGCAGCTTGGCCAGAGCGCCGGTGACCCGATCTTCGAGGGCATCGGGATAGCGCGCCGCCACGCTCTGCGAACGGCCCATCGCCTCGAGCGCTCCGGGCGACGGCCCATACGGGTTCTCGTTCGAGTCGATGCGAATCGTCCCCGGCGGAAGCCCACTGTGCGGGCGCGTCGCCGGAAGGGTCGCCGGCGCGGGCGCGGAGCGCGCCAGGTCCGGCGCGACCAGCGACGCACCCAGCGTCGCGCCCAGGGCGCTCGCGAAATGACGACGTGTGATCTCCTGGCCGCTCATGACCGCCTCCATGGGAAGGTCGTCCTGTCCGCTGTCAGGGGAGACTAACCCCGGCGAGCGGGCGAGGTCAATGTGCACGAACCGGAAACGGCGGGAGGCGCGCGATGGTGCCGCGGGACGGAATTGAACCGCCGACGCAGGGATTTTCAGTCCCTCGC
>DAISWT010000139.1:0-7040 GCA_036826235.1 Acidobacteriota bacterium
CGCGTCCGCCGCCGCGCCGCCGCAAGCGCCCCCGGCCGTGCCCGGACCGCCCGGGGGCGCGGGCGCCGACACCCAGGTCTTCTACCACCGCAATCTGGCGACCTATTTCCTGAAGGGCCGGGACTACGCCCGGGCCGCGGAGCAGCTCCGTCTGGCGAACGAGCGGCAGCGCCTCCCGAAGAACTATCAGCTTCTCTCCGAGGCGTATCTCGGTCTGGGCCGGCCGGACCAGGCGCTCGACGCTCTCGAGGAAGGCCTGCGCACGCTGGAGGCGATGGACCCGGAGTCGGTCCTGTGGATCGTGCAGATCGCCCTCTCCGGCAAGGACGGCCGCCTGACGGCGCTCGACGCGAAGCGGCGCTGGTCGGAGCGCACGGCGAAGAAGCCCGGGCTCGACGACGCCATCGCCGGACTGATCCGGGAGGACGCCGGCGACCGCGAGGGCGCCGTGACGCTTTACAGGAAGGCGCTCGACGCCGACCCGGCGCGCGTGGTCGCGGCGCAGCATCTGTTCGCCCTGCTGCCGCAGGAAGCGCGCCGCGGCCTCGAGCCAACCCTGCGCCGCGCCCTGGCGCGGGACCGGCGCATCGACGAGTACCACAATCTGCTCGGCGTCCTTCTGGCCGGGTCAGACCGCGCGCCGGAGGCGCTCGTGGAGCTGCACCGCGCCGAGGAGCTCGATCCCGGCAACCCCCGCTTTCTCGCCAATCTCGCCGGCGTCTCGGCGCAGCTCGGGCGCTGGGACGAGGCTGCGGCGGCGTACGAGCGCGCCTGCGCGGCCTCTCCCTCCGCCGGTCTCTACATGAAGATGGGTTCGGTCTACCGGAGACTGAATCAGCCGGAGCGCGCCCTGGCCGCCTTCCAGAGAGCGCGGGACCTGGGGGACGACGGCAGCGGCCCGTTCCTCGGAATGGCCCTGGCCAAGACTGAGATGAACCGTGTCCCGGAGGCGATCGACCTGGTGCGGCAGGGGCTTGATCGCCTTCCGGAGGACGCCGCCCTGCGCTCGCTGTACGACGATCTCGTCAGGAAGTCACGTAGTCCAGGATGAGCGCCCGGTCGTCCTGGCTGAGGTCGGTGAACTGCACGCCGGCCTCGTGGGAGCCGTCGGCGCCCTTCACCGACCTCACCACCTTCCCCTGGACCTTGATCTGCGAGCGCGTCCCCGGCAGGAAGAACTCGATCTGCAGGACCGCCCCGACGGTAATCGGCGACGGCGCCACCAGCAGGAGCCCCTTCTCGCTCAGGTCCCTGCCCTGCCCCACGACCTGGCGCGAGGCATCCTTGCCGGTGACGTTGAACACCACCGTGATCCGCTTGGCCTCGCGCTGGCGCACGGACAGGATGCGCGCCACGATCCCGAGGAGCTCGTCCGGCTTCTGAGGCTTGGCGACGAACTCGGTGCACCCGGCCTTCAAACAGCGATCCCGGTTCTCCGGCGACCCGGTCGCGCTCATGATGATGATCGGTGTGGCGGCCAGCGTCGGTATTTTCCGCATGGCGGCGCACGCGGCCGCGCCATCCATCTTCGGCATCTCCAGATCGAGGAGCACCAAGTTCGGCTGGCGCTTCCCGGCGACGTCCACCGCCTCCTCGCCGGTCGTCGCCGTGAGGACCGCGAACCCGCCGCGCTGCAGGTAGGATTTCTCGACTTCGAGGAAGAGCTTCAGATCGTCCGCGATCAGGACCGTGACCTTCGCCAAGCGCTCCTCCCGCAGTCTCGCCCGGCGCAGGCCGCACGTCCCTGCCGTCCCGGCGCGCCGTCCCGCCGCCGAAAAAGGACGCGAGGCCGGACGCTACCATACGACCCGCGGGGAGTCAACGTGGCCAGGGAGTCGGGTCGGTGCGCCACCGATCACGAATTCGTACCTCCTCCGACACGAACCTTTATCTAAGTAGGAGCCTGCCGCTTGACTTCACCGCTTCGGGAAACGAATTTGTGATGGGGCTGATTCTATCTGTTGAGGAGACACGAGATGGGCTCCGATCCGGAACGTTCCGCGAGGCCTCGACTCCTCGTCGTCGATGACGAGGAAACGATCCGCCACGTTCTCGTCAACGTTCTTGAGGAGAACGATTGCGAGACCCGAGCGGCCGGCTCGGCCGAGGAAGCTCTCTCCATGCTGTCCGGCTTCGTTCCCTCCGTCGCGCTGATCGACATCGTGCTTCCGGGAAAAAACGGCCTCGATCTTCTCGCCGACATCAAGAGGCTGTCGCCCGACACCGAAGTCATCATGATGACGAGCCACGCGTCGGCCGAGAGCGCGCTGCGCGCCATCAAAGAGGGGGCGTACACCTATCTGCGGAAGCCGTTCGAGGACCTGGACGAGATCTGGATCACGGTGCAGAGGGCCCTCGAAAAGAGGGCCCTGACCGAGAAGAACCGCATCCTGCTGCGGGAGCAGGAAGAGCGCAATCTCAGTCTGTCTTCGAACGTCGCGTTCCCGGCGGGATCTCCCGCCGCCGCCGATTCCCGCTCGTACAGGGAGCTGCTCGAGTTCTTCATGGACATGGTCACGAAGGAGCTGCGAGTCGACAGCGCCTGCCTGATGCTCGTGGACGAGCCGACGGGAACCCTGAAAGTGGCGGCCTTCCGGGGACTGGCGACCGGCGACCCCGGCTCCGTCTCGGTGGAATTGGGCGACGGGATTTCGGGCAGCGTGGCGATGAGCGGAGAGCCGTTCCTGGCGGCCGGCGCCCGGCGGAACAAGGGACCTCGGCGGGCAGCGTCGGTGCATCCCTCGGAGAGCTTTTTCCCCTCGCCGATCGCCCTGTGCGTCGCCATCCGGACGGACCAGAGGACCCTGGGGGTCTTCAGTCTCGGTGGCCGGAAGACCGGCAGACCGTTCGATGACGGCGACGTCGTCCATCTCTCCGCCCTCGGCAGCCAGCTCGCGCTCGCCATCGAAGGGGCGCGGCGCGCCGACCAGCTGCAGCGGGCCTACGAGTCGCTCAAGTCGGCCCAGGACCAGCTGGTGTTTTCGGAGAGGATCAAGGCGATCGGTCAGATGGCCGGCGGCGTGGCGCACGACTTCAACAACGCGCTGGCCGCCATCCTCGCCAGAGCCCAGATCATCCGCGAGGATCTCACCCGGGACGCGCCGGACCCGGCCAAGACGCGCGCCGACCTGGACACCATCATCAAGACGGCCCTGAAGGGCGCGCAGATCATCCGGCGCATCCAGGACTACACCCGGATCCGCAAGGATGCTCCGCAGGCGCCGGTGGACATCAACCTCGCGATCAAGGACGCCATCGAGATCTCGCGACCCAAGTGGAAGCAGGAGTCCGAGGCGCGGGGGAAACGGATCGAAGTCCAGGCCGCCCTCTCCCAGGTTCCGATGGTCACGGGCATCGTCCACGAGCTGACGCAGGTCGTGGAGAACCTCATCTTCAACGCCGTCGAGGCGATGCCCGACGGCGGGCGGATCTCCGTGGCGACCCGGCGCGACGGTGAGACGGTCGTCGTGGAGGTGTCGGACAACGGAATCGGCATGGATGAAGCGACCCGGAAGCGTCTGTTCGAGCCGTTCTTCACAACCAAGGAATACGGTCAGGGGCTGGGCACGAGCATCGTCTACGGCATCATCCAGCGCCATCGAGGAACCATCGTGGCCCGCAGCCAGCCGGGGCATGGGACGACGTTCACCATCACTCTGCCGCCCTATGTGCCCCGACCGAGGAGCGACCGGGACATCCGCGAGGCATCCAGCGCACCCGACCGTCTGGTCAGAGTCCTGTTCGTCGACGATGAGGCCGGCGTGCGCGAGGCCTACGGGGACGCCCTCCGCCTGCGCGGTCATCAGGTCGTGACGGCCGCGCACGGCGAGGAGGCCGTCTCGCTGTTCGAAAAGGGGGGGTTCGATCTGGTGCTCACCGACCTGAGCATGGGCGCCATGTCCGGGTTCGAGGTGGCGAAGCGAGTGAAGGCCATCAAAGCTCGTGTCCCCGTGGTCCTGCTGACGGGATGGGCGATCGGGCAGGAGGACCATCGAGTCCGAGACGCGGGGATCGCTGCCGTGCTCATCAAGCCCTGTCCGCTCGAAGACCTGTGCAGCGCCGTCCAGGAGGCCCTTCGCCTTCCCGTCAGGGCCTGAATGGCGAGCACGCAACGCGCCACACGGATCGGCCTGCTGGCCTTCGCCTCGATGATCGCCCCCGTGCTGGCCTCGCCCGGCCGGGCCGCGACCTTCACCGTGGACACACCGCTCGACGTCGTCGATGCGTTGCCCGGAGACGGTGTGTGCGCGACGGCGGCGGGCTCCTGCTCGCTGCGAGCGGCCGTCCAGGAGAGCAGGGCCCTTCTGGGGCCCGATACCATCATCCTGCCCTCCGGCATCTACACCCTGACGATCGCGGGCGCCGGGAACAACTCCGCCACTTCGGGCGATCTGGACATCTCCGAGGAACTGACGATCGTCGGCGCCGGGGCCCGTACGACCATCATCGACGGCAACCGCCTCGATCGTGTCTTCGACATCCGCAACCCGGTCCCCGTCTCCATCTCCGGAGTAACGATCCGGAACGGCCTGGCGCCCGGAACGAGCGACGGCGGCGGCATCGCGACCGTCAGCGGCCCCCTCACGCTCAGGGACGTGGCGTTCGTCGGCAACTCCGCCGGCAGGAACGGAGGGGCGATCTTCGTCTCCGGCGGCTCCACCGTCCTGACCGACGTGGCCGTCATCGGCAACTCCGCGGGCGACGCCGGCGGGATCTTCATGCTGAGCGGCGTCCTGTCTCTCACCAACGTCACGATCAGCGGCAACAACGCCGTCAACGATGGAGGCGGTCTCCAGGTGGCGAACGTGAGCGCGACGCTGACCAACGTGACCATCACCGCGAACTCGGCGGCCGATGGGGGAGGTATCTACCGGACGATCGCCACCGTCGTCCTGAGGAATGTCATCGTGGCGAACAATACCGCGGGTGCTAACTGCAACACGACCATGGTGTCGGCCGGCAACAACCTGGAGAGCGGAAACACCTGCGGACTGTCGGGGGTCGGTGACCTCAGCAACACCGACCCGCTGCTCGGGCCCCTGCAGAACAACGGCGGCCAGACCGACACTCACGCCCTCACCGCCAGCAGCCCCGCCGTTGACGCCGGCACCAACACGGGGTGCCCTGCGGCCGACCAGCGCGGGGTGGCGCGGCCGTTCGACGGCAACGGCGACGGCACCCCCACGTGCGACATCGGGGCGTACGAGTTCAACATTCCGCCGCCCGCCTCGGCGGATCTGTCGCTCACCATGACGGTGGACAACCCGACACCCAACGTCGGCGGCACGATCACCTTCACCCTGACGGTCAGCAACGCCGGGCCCGACACCGCCACCGGCATCGCCGCGACCGACCCGCTGCCCGCCGGCTACACCTATGCCGCTGATTCGGGAGGCGGCACCTACAACAGCGGCAGCGGTGTCTGGACGGTCGGGACCCTGAGCCCGGGCGGGTCGGCCTCTCACAGCATCTCCGTCACGGTCAACGCCACGGGCCCGTACACCAACTCGGCGCAGATCACCGCGGCCGGCCAGACCGACCCCGACTCGACACCCAACAACGGCATCGGCAACGGCGAGGACGACGAGGCCTCCCTGGCGACGGCGCCCGCCGGGACCGCCGACCTGTCGCTCGCCAAATCCGTCGACAACCCGACCCCGACCATCGGCACGAACGTGGTGTTCACCGTCACCGTGAGAAACGCCGGACCGAGCGCCGCCACGGGTGTCGCCGCGACCGACCAGCTGCCGGCGGGCTACACCTACGTCGGCGACGACAGCGCCGGCACCGGCACCCTCTATGCCAGCGGCACGGGTCTGTGGAGCATCGGCGCGCTGGCCGCCGGAGCCTCCATCGCGCTCCACGTCACCGTCACCGTCAACGCCACGGGACCGTACGCCAACGCAGCGCAGATCACTGCCGCCAACGAGAACGACCCCGACTCGGCACCCGACAACGGCATCGGCAACGGCGAGGACGACCAGGCCAGCCAGGCGACCACGCCAACTACGTTGAGCGCCATCGCGCTGTCCAAGAGCGTGAGCCGGCGCGAGGTGACGGTGGGGGGTCTGGCGGATTACCTCCTGACCGTCGACAACATCTCCGGCGGCGCGCTGTCCGGCGTCAGCATCGGCGATCAGACCCCGCCGGATTTCAAGCTCGCGCCGGGGACGACCCGCATCGTTCGGGCGGGACCCGATACGCAGATCGGCACCGCCGACGACGTCACCGCCCCGCTCGCGGAGAGCGGCGCGCGACCGGTTCTGTTCGGTCCGTTCGATCTCGCCGCCGGCGAGAGCGTGCAGATCCGGTACGTCCTGCGCGTCGGCAGCGGCGTCTTTCCGGGTGCCCACACCAACCGCGCGACGCCCTGGCAGGGCGCCGTCCCGATCGGCAACACCGCCAGCGCCACCGTCGAGGTCCGCCTGGATCCGATTTTCGACCTCTCGACGATCATCGGCAAGGTGTTCCAGGACGCCAATCGGAACGGCTGGCAGGACCCCGAGGAGCCGGGGGTGCCGGGCGCCATGGTGGCCTTGGACGACGGGACTTATGCCGTGACGGACGAAGCGGGACGCTACCACCTTCCTGCGGTGAAGCCGGGGCAGCGCATGGTGAAGATCAACCGTTACAGCCTGCCGCCGGGCGCCGAGATCGTCACTGACAGCAGCCGTGTTCTCTGGGTCTCCTCCGGCCTGATCGCCCGCGCCAACTTCGGCGTCCTCGTCAAGACGGACACCGCGACCATCGGCCGGCCGGCGCAGCCCGGGCTCGCCGTGACCGCCGACGCCAAGGAGAATCCGATCGAGGTCCTCGGCAGCGTCGAGGCCCTTCTGGCCCTGGTGAACGGAACCAGGGCCCCCTTCCCCTCGAGCGACGTCCAGATGGCCGTCGAGGGCGTGGACGACATCGCGCAGCTCGGCGGTCACGGCCTGGAGGCGCCCATCGAGTTCGATGTCCAGGTCGGACGGAAGCCTGCGGTCCGCGGCTGGACGCTGACGATCCTGGACGAGCAGGGGGCTCCGTTCCGCACCTTCCGG
>DAISWT010000140.1:0-910 GCA_036826235.1 Acidobacteriota bacterium
AAGAGCTTTAGGTACCCCGGCAGGGGGTGGGGCCGGCGGATCGTCCGCCGGCCCTCTTTATGTCAGCCCTCCCGCGCCAGCCGCCGCGCCCCGAGCGCGTACGCCCCCAGCGCCAGCGCGTAGCACCCGACGCCGGTCCAGAACGCCGCCGCGATCCCCCAGGACAGCGCCATCGCCGTCGCCAGGACCGATGCGCACACCGACGTCGCGCCGTTCACCCCCCAGAACCAGGGAGTCAACCTGGCGTAGCGCGTCCCGGCCGCGCCCATCCCGAGCGGGAACGGCATGCCCATGAAGAATCCGATCGGGAACAGCAGCGCGACGGCCACCAGGACGCGCACCGGTGTCGGTGACGCCGAGAATCCCTGGATCAGCCGCGGCGTGAGACCGCCGAACAGCGTCAGGGCGGCGACCAGGCCGGCGAGCCGCGCGGCGCCGCTCCGGCGCCTGCGGCCGGCCAGGCCCGCGTCCCCGTCACCCGGCGCCCGCGTCGACAGGCTGCCGGCCCCTCCGGAAAGCAGCAGGGCGAACAGGACCACCGACAGCCCGTAGACCGGATGCCCCAGGAAGATGATCAGTCGCTGCATCTGCGAGATCTCGACCAGCATGAACCCGAGCCCGATACCCGCGAAGTACAGGACCCAGGGGGAGGCCCCCCGCAGCACCGGCTCGCGCGCCGCCAGGCCGAGCGGGGCGGCCAGGCAGACGAGGGTGAGCGCCACCGAGCCGGCGAGGAGCGCGCCCAGCATCACCACCGCCTTCTGGTTGCCGCCCAGGCTCCCCTGCGCCATCAGGCCCGGCCGCACGGCGTCACGCAGCCGGAGCATATTGAAGAAGAAGGGCGCGTCGTCGGTCGGCGGGTCGATGCGCAGTGGCGGGTCGCCGCCGAGCGTCTCGGGCGCGTTCCCCG